>NZ_VPEG01000026.1:0-50783 GCF_013417275.1 Acinetobacter sp. YH16038
GCCACGGACAGCCTGTTCTAATTCTATAGAGAATAGCTTCAATAAAATTGCGTAAATTTGAGTTGTGGTGAATGGATAAATTACGCAGAATAACTTTCAACTTTTGCCAGTGTTGATCTGTCAGCATGGTACGAGGCATAGCGAATAGTAAAATTGGGTTTGGCGATTTGATTTTACTACTTCGCTATTTTTTTAAGCTAAAAGTGTCAACACACCCTATATTATTCCTTCGTGGTAATTTTTTCACTGGCAAAATATCCATGCCAGATAATGTTTTCTGGAATGTTTGATCAGCCAAGGACTTTTAATGCCGGCCATGCGCAACCTCTATGTTTTGCTATTTTCCTTATACTGGGCGCAAGGTTTACCGGTGGGGTTTATGACGCATGCACTTCCAGTAATTTTGCGTGCTCAAGGTGTATCTTTGACGCATATTGGTGGATTTGGCCTGCTGATGCTGCCATGGTCGATTAAAATCTTCTGGGCACCTTTAGTTGATCGCCATGGATCAAAAGCTAGAGGTCATTATCGAAGCTGGATTATCCCTTTGCAATGGCTTTCTGTTGCTGTACTGATTGGACTGTCTTACTTGCCGATCCAAGCCTTAAATCAGCCGCTGTATCTGCTGATCTTTTTTATCACGTTGTTAGTGATGAATGGGATTGGCGCTACGCAGGATATTGCTACAGATGGACTGGCAGTCAATATTCTAAAAAATGAACAACAGCACTGGGGTAATACCTTTCAGGTGATTGGTTCCCGCTTGGGCTTTATTGTTGGAGGCGGGGCAATCCTGTGGTTACTCGACTTTTTGCATTGGCAGATGACCTTTTTACTGCTGGCAGTTCTGGTCTTTCTGAATACTTTACCGGTGTTATGGTTTAAAGAACCAGATCATCAAAAGATGATTTCTTCATCATCCGAGAAATTACCTGCTCGGACTAGAATCAAAGCTTATTTTCAATATTTTTTAGCTGATTCTACCTTGGCGACATGGCTGCTGGTTTTACTGACCTTTAAAGTGGCAGATGGTCTGTCTGGGCCTTTATTAAAACCTTTGATGGTCGATTTGGGACTGAGTTTTAGCCAGATTGGTATTTATGTCACCATGCTCGGCGCTTTTGCAGCGTTGATTGGCGCAGGGCTAGCAGGCTGGTGTTTGAAATACTGGTCGCGCAGCTGGAGTTTAATGATTTTCTCTATTCTGAAAATACTCAGTCTAATCGCTTATGCCTGGCTGGCTGCACAGTATGAAGCCCGAAACAAAGTGGCAAACTGGATCATTTATCTTATTAATGCTGTTGAAGATATGGTATCGGCCATGCTCCTAGTGGTTATGCTGACCTTGGTGATGCAATACAGTCGCAAGCATCTGGCAGGGACTGATTTCACCTTTCAGGTCGCCTTGATGGCTACTATAAGCGGGGGACTTTATAGCCTGAGCGGGCTATTAGGGGACGCTTTGGGTTACCAAAACTATCTAAATTTGATCGTAATTATTGCGATTTTTTGCCTAATTCCTATTTTCCGATGGATGAAAATAGCGAGAAATATTTAAAATCCCTTATGAATAAATAGGTTAATTAACTCCCCACCTAAAGTATTAAAAAGAATATGTAAATATTTTTTTAATAATTTTGTAATATAGGCGTCGTGTGTATTATTTGTAACAAAATAAGTTAAAGGATTTTTTAATGAAAACTAAGTTAGCAACAGCAATCGCACTCAGCCTTTTAGCGGGGACTACATTTGCAGCACCAACTTTCTATGGTGAAATCGATCTTTCTCTAGATCATGTACAAGCAGATAATAAAAATGGCGTAGAAGATCGTCATATTACTGACTTGAACTCTAATAACTCATTCTTGGGTTTAAAAGGGGATGAAAAATTAACTGACCGTTTAAGCGCGTTATACCAAGCTGAATTCACATTCTATAGTGATGAAGGTTCAAACAGCAGCAATGACGTATTCGTACCGCGTAATATTCTCATTGGTTTAAAAGATGAGAAATTAGGTGCGTTAAAAGTCGGTAAGATTGATACGCCTGTAAAGCAACTTTCATCTGTAGTAGATACCTTCAATAACTATGTAGCTAACAATGCCGATGTCGCAGGTATCATGGCTGGTGAAAACCGTATTGATAATGTACTTGTTTATGAAACACCAGCTTTCCAAGTAGGTGAAGGCAAGATCGAAGCTAAACTTCAATTAGCGACCGGTGAAGGTAATGACACTATTAAAGCAACTAAAGGTGGTTCAACTGTTGCTGGTCGTGGCCTAGGTGATTCCTGGTCTTCTTCTGTAGTCTATTCAGACAAAACTTTTGTTGCTGGTTTAGGTTATGACAAAGCAATTCCATCTCGTTTATTGGCACGTGGTTTCCTGAACGCTGACTCAAGAGATGTAGGTGTGCGTTCTAATTTTACAACTGAGTTAAATACGCTTCGTGCTATTGGTCGTGTAAATTTAGATAATGGTTTGTCAATCCGTGGTTTGTACCAAGTTTCTGAAGTTGAAAATGCAAATGCAAGTACACCTATTAACGTAGTATTAGATGCAGATACACCGGATGAAAGAACTGTAAATGTTGCCCCTGCCTTTGCTCGTAATATTGACGATGCGCAAGCTTGGTTGGTAGGTGCGGAATATAACTTTCCAAATGCTAAAAATTGGACAGTGAAGGGGCAGTATAGCTATAGCGATGTAACGTTTGATGATGCTACTTCTGACTTTGAAGCTAAGCAAATCCTTGCTGGTGTTGACTATGCTTTCTCTAAACAAGTCAAAGTGTACGGTACAGCAGGCTACCTGACGATTGAACAAGGTTCCGATGAAGATAATCAGTTCCTTTTAGGTACAGGTTTCGAATACAAGTTCTAATTTTAGAACAAAATAAAAGCGATGCTTCGGCATCGCTTTTTTTATTCCTGAAACAACAAAACTTAGCAATTTTAGGTCTAATCCTGAAAGTTCCCAGCTGTTACCATGACAGAAAACCTTCTATTCCTTTTTTAATTATGACCATTCAAGCAGTTCTATTCGATCTCGACAATACCTTGACGCACCGTGACCTGACGACACAGGCCTATAGCCGTTATCTGGCAGAATATTATACTTCGGCACTAGCACAGGTTGAACTTGAGAAAATTATCGAGATTGTACGACGCATTGATAATGGCGGTTATCCGAAAAAGGAATTGCTCACCCATGGCAGTATTGGCGCTTCAGCTGCATATGCATTGTTGCAGGAATTATCCTGGTTAACTCCACCAGATCTAGACGAGCTGGCGCAATTCTGGTTTAGTCAGTTTGGACGTTTCGCCGTAGAGATGCCGCAAGCAGGGCAAGTATTAAAACAGCTTAAAACTGAAGGTTATCGCTTGGCCATTGTATCCAATGGCGGACATGAGACCCGATTAAATACCATTCGCGGTTTAGGTATTGCAGAGTATTTTGATGAGATTGTCAGTTCAGGATTGGTCGGCTTTAATAAACCGCAACCGGAAATTTTCCAGATTACCGCAGAGCGTTTAGGCGTGCAGCCAGAGAAGTGTCTATATATTGGTGATCATCCTGTCAATGATATTCAAGGCGCAACAGCCGTAGGTATGCATGCTTTGTGGATGCAAGGTTTCCATCCGGATGCCGGACATATTCAATATAAGATTCAGCAATTACCAGAAATCTTTGATCATTTGCAGCGGCTTAAGCAGCTTTAAGTAATCCGGTGGCTATCCATGGCTTTTGCCCATTGGTGAGAATGACAGCGTGGACAAGTCTGTTCCGCTTCTTTTAAATGCTGGACTTGACCGCAATAAATACAGGCATAAAGCTCTTCTGGTCTGACTTCTTTGACAATGCAGCAGGATTTAGGGAAAAGCGGGAGCCCATGCCGAACATCATCTGGATGGAAATACAAAATGCTGAATTTACCGTCAGTTTCCAGTAAACCCAAGCGCACCTGACCCAAGTGTTCAATGCCTTGCTGACGCATCTCCGCAAAGAATTCATCATGCGACATTTTACCTTTTTTAATTTCTTCAACGACCAGTACGCCATCTTCCACGATATAAATCGGTTTACCTTCCAGCAGGTCTTCGAACCATTGATATTTCATCATGAGCCAAGTAGTTAGGCGATACATGACAATAATGACCGACATCACCAAAACTGCCTGAATCAGGGGAATATCTTCAGTAAACATCGGATCGCCGGCAATAGAACCTAAGGCAAGAATGATGGTGACTTCAAAGATCGAAAGTTGTCGTACCCCACGTTTACCTGTCAGCCGCAGAAACAGGATAATCATCGCGTACATGACTACGCAGCGTAGCAAAATCTCTGTGGCAAATTCCCAGGTCGTATCATTTATAAATATGGTGGCCCAGTCCATTGTTATTATTTCCAGAACACTCTTTGTTTCGAGTCTAGCAATCTCAGCTGTTAATTTGCTGCTGTAATTGTGTAAGTTTTTGAATAAAAATAAATTATGTTTTTTGAATATGATCGCTGTGAATAAAAGATATAGCGATTTTGAGAAAATAAGATAGATATTTCATGTAAATATTGATTGATTATTCAACAGATTAAATTTGAACCAGTTCATATTTTACTCTGTATGACTTTTAATCAGTATAAATAATATCCTGCTGAAATATATCAAGATAAAATCTGAGTAATTTCCTAGGAATAATGAGAACTATTTAATGATTTGTAATCAAATAACGTGATACTTATAAATTTCTGTATGTTGTGGCCTGAAAAATATAGCGATTAGGTCAAGCTAAAATTCTGTTTTTTAAATTAAAAATATTGATTTTGACTTCCAAGAAAGGATGTATTGTGAAAAAGATATTCACGCTTTTAACGGTTATGGGCTTAAGTACAGCGGTATTTGCAGATGCAGACTGGAACTATGATCAGCCTGAACAATGGTCGACTCTAAACCAGAAATATTCAGCCTGTAATGGATTGAACCAGTCACCAATCAATATCGAGCGAACAGTCAAAGCCGAACTGGAACCGCTCAAGTTTAGCTATAACACTATGATTCACACAATTGAAAATAAAGGTCATACCGTTCAGGTAGACTTTGCTCAAGGCGGAGAATTACAGCTGGATGGTGAAACTTTTATGCTGAAACAGTTTCATCTGCATAGCCCAAGTGAAAACCTGATTAAAGGCAAGAGCTATCCTCTAGAGATTCATTTTGTCCATGCCAATGCTCAAGGGGAACTTGCTGTAGTGGCGATGATGTTTGAGCAGGGTACAGAAAATCCGATGCTTAAACGTATGTGGAATCGCTTGCCGAAAAAGCAAGGTGAAAAAGTCGTCTTGAAGAAACCGCAACCTGTAAATGAGATGTTGCCTAAGAATCTGGATTATTACCGCTTTAGTGGTTCGCTGACCACACCACCATGTTCCGAAGGTGTGCGCTGGTTAATTCTGAAAGAGATCCAGCAGGCCTCAAAGCAACAGATTTCAGAATTTTCCAAGTTAATGGGTCATCCAAATAACCGTCCGGTACAGCCCTTAAATGGCCGTGTGGTACTGGAATAATAAACAGCAGCATGGAAAAAGCAGACACAGTTCTGCTTTTTTTAATTCTGATACAAATTTCAATAGCCTAAGGTGAAAAGAACTTTGTGGCGAATGCTGAAAGAATTAATATAGATAAGATTTCCTTGGGTCTTTCTGCTGCCATGCTCTTTGACTTAAAAACCATGATCCAGCCATTCACAGCGCTTTCGCCACAGCAGAAGAAGCTGGATCGTCTGATTGATAAAATCGAACAGCAGAAGCTGGAGTTAAAACAATGGCAACAGGCTGAAGAAGACCTACAGCAATATACGCATAAAACTTTCATGCCGGTCTATCATGAATTACATGGTGTGCTGTTTGAGCAGCTCGAACAGCTCTGGAAGCACTTGCAGGAAACAGATTTTACCAAGGTCGAGTTGGTAGTACTGGATGAAAAGATTCAATACCTGGCAGATTATCTGCAAGATTCTCAGGCGATGTCAGCGCAAGAAGCCAATAAGGTCAATGAAATCTTCATCTATTATCAGCAACGCGCTGAACATGCTCAATTCAGAAAAAGCCAAAAAAAGACCAATGAACTGGAAAGGTTTTTTAAGAATGAAAATGTCCCAGATCCGGCTGATGCTGAGGGATTTGAAGAATGGGCTTCTGATCATTTTCAGCAAATCCGCGAGCAGGCCAAACTAAAACGCCAGCAGGAAAAGCAGAAACAGGCAGCCGCAATGGCAGAGCAGTCAGTGAAATCTGTATATTTAAAGATTGCTGCAGCGATTCATCCGGATCGTGAAGCGAATGATGTAAAAAAGATTAAAAAAACTGAATTGTTGCAGCGTGCCAATGAGGCCTATGCAGAACAAGATTTGTTTGCCTTACTAAAAATGCAGCTTCAGATTGAGCAAGATCGAGATCCTTCGCAAAAGAGTTTAAGTGCAGAGCAAGTCAAGCTGTATCAACTGGCTTTGGATGCGCAGAGCCAGAAGTTACAAGAGCAGATTGATGCATTGATCAATCGATTGGTCTGGTCATCAAAAACCAGAATTGCAGTCAAAAAGGCAAAAGGTAAGGTTCAAATTGCTGATCTGTATAAACAGATTGATGAAGATACTTCCACTATCAAGCAGCAGATTAAAGTCGAAAAAGAACGCCTGATGTATATCAAAAAGGTGAAAGGATTAGAGATGTTTTTAAGGCATGGGATGCTTTAAGGTTTTTCTTCCTCTCCCTATGCGAGAGGGCTAGGGTGAGGGTTTTAAGCAACAGCTGAAAGCAGAAAAGCAACGACTGAGCTTTATGGGGAAAGAGAGTGGGTTGGAGATGCTGTTGGAGCATGGAGTTTTATAAAAAAATTAAAAATAATAGATATTTAGCCTTGAATTATAACTTTTTGAACAGATATATTTGATCAAATATTAAAAATCAAGAGGCTGCTTTGAAGCACTATTATCAACTAATATTTATGGGGGCAATTGATCATCAATTATTCCCAAAAGTTAAAGATGTTTTTTTTGAAAGAATTGATGAATTAGGAATTGATAAGTCATTCTTTAAAATTCTTGATAGATATAATTTTGAAGAATATACAGATGCAAATCCCGCTTTTTGTATTTATATGGGACAAAGAACTGACACCGGCTTTTTAGATGAAGCCATTGTTAATAAATTGGTAAAGGATGCAACTTTATTACTGCCATTGATTGATGAGGATTTATCTGAATTTAATAATTTAGTACCTAAATCAATTCAAAAATATAATGGATTGAGTATTTTAAGATTGACAACGGATTTGGCTATTGTAAAAGTTGTGAGTAATGCTTTAGAGGCTTTTAATCTACTTAAAGCAAAGCGCCGTGCATTTGTAAGTTATAAGCGTAGTGATTCATCAGGTGTTGCGATTCAGCTATATGAATATCTTGAACAACATAACTTCGATGTATTCTTAGATACTCATTCGATTCGTAAATCTGAGTCATTCCAAGAAGAATTATTGCAGAGAATGATTGATAGCGATGTGGTTGTATTACTAAGTACAGAAAATTACTTAGAAAGTGAATGGACACAGAAAGAGTTAAGTGAAGCAAATCTTGCATCTATTGGTTTAGTTCAAATTGTATGGCCCGAGTATACTGTAATACAGGGAGCGCAACTCTCAGAAATATTCAAATTAGAAGCATCAGACTTCATAAACAATGATTTTCGTGATGTTAATGCGAAGTTAAATGAAGATAGTCTTTTAAAAATTGTCCAATTTACTGAAGCCTTGAGAGCCCGTACTTTGGCTTCACGTCAAGATAAGCTTATTTCTACATTCATGCATTATGCTGAAAAATCAAAGGTAACAGCAACGCTTTCAAGCCATAAGTTCATTGAGCTTGAAAAAGATGGTGAAAAATCGGTAGTCGTTCCTGCTATTGGTATACCAAATGCACTTAATTATGAACAATCACAAACTTTGATTAAGTCTATTTATGAAGAAGGTTTAGATAAAATTTATATTCTATATGATGAAATTCATATTCGAGATATTTGGGTGCGACATTTAAGTTGGTTAAATGAGCATTTGCCAGTAAAAACCAAAGAAATTGGTAAGGTGTCAGAATGGCTAGCAATTTAAAAAAAATATTTTTATCGGCAAGTATTCCCTTAGCTGATAGAGACCTTAAGTATTTTGATACTGCGGATAACACAGCAATACGTGATGCCGTGATTGCTCTAGCTAGAATTGCTTTACCGAAAGCCGAGTTGGTGTGGGGAGGTCATCCCTCTATAACTCCATTGATTAAATTGGTTTTAGAAAAGCAAAAGCTGAAAGTTGAAGACCATGTTACGCTTTATCAATCTAATTTTTTTCCACCTGAAAATGAATACGTAGGAAAAATTATTCGTACAGAGGCCTTACAGGATAAAGCTTCTAGTCTGCAATTAATGCGTGAAGAAATGATTATTAAAAATAATTTCTGTGCAGCTATTTTTATAGGCGGAATGGAAGGGGTTGAAGATGAGTATAAATTATTCAAAGAAGCTCACCCTGACGTACCAGTATTTCCGATTGCATCAACAGGTGCAGCTTCACGCATTTTATATTTTCAAAATAAATTTGAAAATGAAAGATTATTAACAGATTTTTGTTATTTACCATTATTTGATGAATTATTTGAGGGGATTTTAGATGGGAAATAAAATTTTTATTTCGTATAAGTATGCTGATTCAAGTGTCCAAACTTTAAACTCAACACCATATTGGGAACAAACAACACCACGTCATTATGTTGATATTATTCAGCAGAAGCTTCTTCCTAAATATGGTCATATTAATAAGGGTGAAAATGACAATGAGTCGCTAGAAACATTCAAAGAATCTACAATATATTCAAAATTAGCAGATAAGATTTTTGATAGTTCTATTACAATTATTCTTATTTCTCCAAATATGAAAACCTTTAATCCTGCTGAAAAAGATCAATGGATTCCATGGGAAATTTCCTATTCGTTAAGAACTAAGTGTAGAAATGGAAATTATAGTAAGCCTAATGCATTATTAGCGGTAGTTTTGCCTGATACATGGGGAAATTATAGTTATGCTGATAATTATAACTTCGGATTTGATATTATTCGCTTAAATAAAAATAATATTAAACCAAGCTATTTATGGGGAAATGATTCTAGCTATATTGTTACATGTACTTGGACACAATTTTTAAGCCAATTCGATACTTGGATTGAGAAAGCACTTAACAACCGAAGTAATGTAGATAAATATAATTTAAGAGTTAATGTCTAATTAAAAAATACTATATGGGTAGTATCAATTACCCATATAGCATATGAACATTTTCTTTAAAATAATTTTGAAAAAATTCATTTGATATTCGAGAATTTTTCCAATCATTAAAGGTGTAAGCCTTTTCAATAACAGGATATAATCCTAAATATTCTTGACCAATATAAGTATCTTCAGTTTTATTTTTAATAGGCAAAATTCCGATTTTTTTCGGTTTAAAACCATCAAAATAACCTAGTTCCCACGGCATCCATTTTGAAGTTGTCGCATTATTTGAATCCACATATACTAAAAATTTTGATTGTCTCATTCGAGTGCGTAGCACATCAGCAGTTTTAGTATTGACATTAGCTCGATCAAGCTGCGGATCATCTACCCAATCGATATATACGCTATAGCCACTTTCCTCTATGAATTTTTTAATACCTAAAATTAATGTTTGATCTTTAGACGAATGTGAGAGAAAAATATCAAAATTATTTTGTTTATTTTGTTGTTTGATAGACTCATTAAAATAGCTTTCCATACTTATATTAAAACGAGATGTCTCATTTTCAGCATAGGCTTTCATTTCACTAAATGTAAAAAAACGCATAAAAAATCCCCTCAATAATGAAGGGATTTTAGCTTATTTTTTAAACATTTGGCAATAAATTAAAGCGCTGCAATTTGCTCCATATTCGCTTTAATCTTCGCTAATTGGTCAGCAAACTCAGCAAGTTTTACTTTCTCGCCTTCAACCACAGCGGCAGGTGCTTTTGCCACAAAACCTTCATTCGAAAGTTTAGTTGCAATTTGGTCATGCTGTTTTTGCACCTTGTCTAAGTCTTTTTGTAGACGACCCAATTCCGCTTTCGGGTCAATTAAGCCCTTCATTGGAACAAATACAGACACATGACCGACTACAGATGAAGAAGACAATGGTGGTTGTTCAACATCCGCGAGGAAAGTAATGCTTTCAACTTTAGCCAAGGCTTTAAACAATGGTTCAATACGAGCAATCTGCGCTTTTTCTGCATCAGTGGTGTTTTGAAGAAGAACAGGCAACAAACGCGCATTCCCTAGGCCCATTTCACCACGGATGTTACGTACCGCACCAATCAAACCTTGCAGCCATTGCATATCTGCTTCAGCTTGTTCATTCACTAATGCTTGGTCAGCAACAGGGTACTGTGCGAGCATAATCGTTTCGCCAGAAATGTTGAGTTTCGGCGCGAGTGTTTGCCAGATTTCTTCTGTTAAGTAAGGCATCAACGGATGTGCCAAACGTAAAGAGGCTTCCATTACAGAAAGAAGCACACGACGCACTTCAGCTTTACGTTCAACCGATACGTTTTCGTCATTCAGAACCGGTTTCGTCAGCTCGACATACCAGTCACAGTATTCATTCCAAATGAACTCGTAAATCGCTTGTGCAGCCAAGTCTAAACGATAGGTCGCAAAGGCTTGTTGAACCGCAGCTTCCGCTTTTTGTAGACGGCTGACAATCCACTGCTCAGGCAATTCCCAAAGGTCTTGACGAACGTCTTGACCAATCACTTGCTCTTCGCAGTTCATCATCACGAAACGGGTTGCGTTCCAGATTTTGTTGGCGAAGTTACGGTAACCTTCAACACGTTTCATGTCGAACTTAATGTCACGACCTGTGTTGGCAAGCGCACAGAAGGTGAAACGAACTGCATCTGTACCGTAAGATTGAATCCCTTCAGGGAATTCTTTACGGGTCGATTTTTCAATCTTCGCTGCTTGTTTCGGGTTCATCAAACCTGTGGTACGTTTTTGTACTAAAGTTTCAAGATCAACACCGTCAATCAAATCTAATGGGTCAAGCACGTTACCCTTAGATTTAGACATCTTCTGACCTTCGCCATCACGTACTAGACCATGTACATACACAGTTTTGAATGGTACTTGTGGTGTGCCATCTTCATTTTTCATGAAGTGCATCGTAAGCATGATCATACGGGCAACCCAGAAGAAAATGATGTCGAAACCAGTGACAAGAACATCAGTCGGGTGGAAAGTATTCAAGAAATAGTTTTCTTTATCTTTCGCTTCGTCGCCAGTCCAGCCTAAAGTTGAGAATGTCCACAAACCAGAAGAGAACCAGGTATCCAGTACATCTTCGTCCTGTTTCAATTCAACTTCAGGTGCAATACCGTGTTTCGCACGAACTTCTTCTTCGTTACGACCGACAAATACATTGCCTTCAGCATCGTACCAGGCCGGAATACGGTGACCCCACCATAATTGACGTGAAATACACCAGTCCTGAATGTTATTCATCCATGACATGTACATGTTGCTGTACTGCTCAGGAACGAACTTGATACGGCCATCTTTAACCGCTTCAATTGCAGGTTCAGCCAGTGGCGCAATTTTTACATACCATTGGTCTGTCAGTAATGGCTCAACGATCACACCTGAGCGGTCACCGCGAGGTGGTTTTAGTGTGTAAGGTTGGATTTGGTCTAACCAGCCTTCAGCTTCTGCTTGCTCAACCAGTTTTTTACGTGCTTCAAAACGCTCTAAACCAATGTAGTCTGCAGGCGCAGGGATGGTTTTAGAAATCTGTTCGCCCGCTTTCGCGATGTATTCAAACTCAGCCAGAACTTCGGCATTTTTGTTGAAGATGTTGATCAGTGCCAGACCACAGCGTTTACCCACTTCATAGTCATTGAAGTCGTGCGCAGGGGTGATTTTCACGCATCCTGTACCGAATTCTTTGTCTACATATTCGTCTTTAACGATTGGAACAGCACGGCCTGTGATTGGCAGGATAATGTTCTTGCCAACAAGCGCTGCATAGCGTTCATCATCAAGCGCAACCGCAACAGCGGTATCGCCAAGCAATGTTTCAGGACGTGTTGTCGCCACAACAATGTGATCTTTGCCGTCATGGGTACGAAGTGACTTATCTTCAAAGAAATATTTGAAGTGCCAAAGTGAACCTGCTTCTTCTTTATCAGACTCAACTTCTAAGTCAGAAAGGGCAGTTTGTAGTTTAGGGTCCCAGTTTACAAGGCGTTTACCACGGTAAATTAAGCCTTCTTCATGCAGTTTCACGAATACTTCTTTAACCGCGTTGGATAAACCTTCATCCATGGTGAAGCGTTCACGTGACCAGTCTACTGAAGAACCCAAACGACGGATTTGACGGGTAATGTTACCGCCAGACTGTTCTTTCCATTCCCAGACTTTTTCGATGAACTTTTCACGGCCCAGATCATGACGACTTACGCCTTGAGCACCTAACTGACGCTCAACAACCATCTGAGTTGCGATCCCCGCATGGTCAGTACCTGGCTGCCATAAGGTATTTTTGCCTGACATACGATTATAACGAGTCAAGGCATCCATGATGGCATTGTTAAAACCATGACCCATGTGCAAGCTACCAGTGACGTTTGGCGGCGGAATCATGATACAGAATGATTCACCTTTTTGAGACGGCTTGAAGTAACCGCGCTCTTCCCAGGTTTGGTACCATTTTTTCTCGATCTCGGTCGGATCGTAGGTCGTAGCAATATTTTGCGCTGAATCAGTCATAGTCTAAACAGATCAAAAGTGGATAAAAAATTGCATCTATTGTAGCAAAAAAATCAAGGTATGCGGCAGCTTAACCAAAAGCAAACTTTCGCCAATTGGCAGTTGCCTGAACTCAACGTATGATAGATTGATAAAACGCGACTCATCGCAGACGATTAAAAAAAGGATAACAAGATGAGCTATAGCATTTCTCTCAAGATTCACCCCGATACCCATCAACGCTTTAAAGACCTGCATTCCCGATTTAATGCTGGCGAACAGGAAAGTCTGGCCAAATTGCTCGGTGAAAATCTGGCCGATATTGCCTGTGAAATTATTGACCAGATTTTTGGTCGTGTGGTGCAGCTCTCTAGCTCCCCAGATCAGGAATCCGAAAAAGTCATTCAACAGATTTTAGAAACGACTCGCAAATATATGCCATGGTCGGTTTCTTTCTTTGGTAATGATCGGCTGATTCCTATGGTGAACTATCTGTACAAGATGACCCATGAAAATGAAGATGGATACTTTGTTCGCTATCCGGTAGAGCGCATGCTGATCATGGAACTGCTGGGCTGCGTGGAGCAGATGAAAAGTGGCAATAACCAGTATGTCTCACCGGCATTGAAAGCTTTTATTCAGGTGGTGGATCAGGGTGTGACGCATCTGGTGCGTGAACCAAAAAAGATGCTGAAATTTAATGTGGTGGTGGATAAAACATTGAATGGTGTGATTCACCTGACCACACAACTGGGTTATAAACGTTTTGATAAACTCGGTAGCCTCTATGATGCGGATACCATGAGTTATTATTTTGAGCAGTTGCTGGCATTTCTGGAAGATGAAATGCCGCCAGGAACACATTCATATAAAGAGGGTGACAGGATTTAATGGCAAAACTAGAAAATTTACAGGGAAAAGTAGTCTGGATTACCGGAGCATCTTCAGGAATTGGTAAGGCACTGGCTGAAGAATGTGCTGCCCAAGGTGCACAGATAGTATTGACTGCACGACGTTTGGAAGAACTGGAAAAAGTCCGTTCAGGACTGGTGAATCCTGATCAACACATCTCAGTCGTGGCCGATATTACTGATGAAAGTCAGGTACGCACGGCTTATGAACAGGTGCTAAGTGAGAAAGGCCGCATTGACTGGCTGATCAATAATGCCGGACTCAGTCAGCGTGCCCTGATTCAGGAAACCACCATGCAGACTGAACGCGCCATTATGGAAGTCGATTATTTCTCTCAGGTGTTTTTCACCAAAACAGTTTTACCGACATTTTTAAAACAGAAATCTGGCCGGATTGCTTTTATTTCCAGTGTGGCCGGCCTGCTTGGAACTCAATATCGGGCGTCTTATTCAGCAGCCAAAGGCGCGATTCATATGTGGGCGAATAGCCTGCGCGCTGAAATGGCAGATCAGGGTATTCAGGTATCCGTGATTTTTCCAGGCTTTATTAAAACTAATGTGTCTTTTAATGCCTTAAATGGGGAAGGCAAACCTCAGGCCAAGCAGGATGAAGCGATTGAAAATGGCCTGGAACCGGCTGATTTTGCCCGTCAGACTGTAGAAGCGTTGAAACGTGGTGAAGAATATATCGTGGTGGGGGGCTCTAAAGAAAAACTGGGTGTTCTAGTGTCACGTCTATCGCCAAAAGTATTGTATAAGATGATTCGCAAAACTAAGGTGAAATAATCTGTTTGCAAGATCAAGCTGGTTGTCATCGGTTACAGGTTTATTGCTTGATAGAAATAGACCTGTAATCTGAAAATCATATGCTCATCTTTATGATTTATCTATTTTAAGATTTCTTATCTTGTTCAATTAAGTCATCTATTTTCTTTATCTCTTTTACCCATATCCCATTTTCACAACATAAAACTGCATAAAAGTAGCAAAACCGCCTTCAGTATTCAGTTTTAATAAAAATGATATAAAAGATTGAGATGGGAGCATTTGCCATGAAAACGCCAGTACCGGATTATTTGAATCATGTGCTTTCTGCTTGCCATGATAATAAAAAAGGCGCACTGGCGGATTATATTCCTGAACTCGCGTCGGTTAATCCTGACAAGCTCGGACTTGCACTATCGACCGTAGATGGAACCCTCTATTCTGCCGGGGATGATGACGTTGAATTTACCATGCAGTCTCTTTCCAAGCCTTTTGCCTATGCGCTGGCAATCAAGGAGCTAGGACTAAAACAGGTACTGGAAAAAGTGGGTGTGGAACCTTCGGGAGAGGCCTTTAACCAGATTTCGTTGGAAAAAGAACGCAATATTCCCAAAAACCCGATGATTAATTCTGGCGCGATTACCACACATTCTCTGATTCCTGCCAAGAAAACGGTATCACGTGCTGAACAGTTACGCCGTTTTCTTAGTGGACTGGCAGGACGGGAATTGTCCTTTGATGAGCAAGTTTATAATTCGGAAATTAAAACAGCTTTTCGGAATATGTCGATTGGCTACATGTTACGTACTGTTGGGGTGCTGGACGAAGATCCTAAAGAAATCGTGCATGGCTATATCAAGCAGTGTGCGATTAAGGTCACCGTCAAAGATCTAGCCGTGATCACCAGTATATTGGCCAATGGTGGTGTGCATCCTAAGACGGGTAAGCGCATGCTGGATCGGGCCTTAGTCCGACAATTACTCAGTGTCATGCTGACCTGCGGTATGTACGATGCTGCTGGAGACTGGCTGACCACAGTCGGTATTCCGGCCAAAAGTGGCGTGGCAGGTGGCATTATTGGAGTGCTGCCAGGGCAAGTGGGAATTGCGGTATTTTCCCCAAAAATTGATGAGCATGGTAATAGTGTGCGTGGTGTCAGAATCTTTGAAAATCTGTCACACGATATGGGATTGCATCTCATGGAAGGTACGCCGTCAGCACAAACCATTCTGCAAAGCCGTTATACGGTGGGCAAAAAGAATAACGTCGTGGTTTATGAATTGCGTGGCGTGTTGCAATTTACCGAGTCTGAAATGCTGCTACGCATCTTGCAGGATGAACCTGAAGGTAAAAGTACCATTATCCTCGATTTGACTAATCTCACTTTGATGCATGATGTCGGTGCCCGAATGCTGTTTGAAGGTGTAGATCGTTTAAAACAGGATGGACATAAAGTACTAGTCGTAGATTCAGAAGGTTTGCTGGATAAGGACCAGTTGAAGGGTAGAAAAAGGGTGGTGGTGACGGAGGAGTTGGAGAAGTTTTTGGAAAAGTATAAATAACCTCTCCCTTGCGTAGCAGTGCTGCTCATCTCCTAAAAGGAGAGGGAATATCTATTCTTAACTTGCTGAAGCAAATAAACATATGTTACTCCTTATCCCTGAGCGAGTTTAAAGCACTGCTTTAAAGGAAGCGCAAGAGAGGATTGGAGTAAGAATATAAATAAAAAGCCCCGAACAATTTCGAGGCTTTTTTACATCATATAATCTTATTTGTGTGATTCATAGAGATCGTTTCAATTTAGCGATCTCTAAATCCATCTTGTAATTGGCATGTTGAATCCGTTCATTTGAGGGGCTGTATTGCTTCTGGACTTCATCTGAGAAAGGAGTTTCTTCACATAATTCAAAGTACCTTTCCATCGGTGTTTTACCTTTCAAAGCTGAATGTGGTCTCATCCAGTTATAGTAATGCTGCCATTCTGCCAGTTTGTTCTGGATATCCTCTGAATCGATATCTACAGTAGCGTAGAACTCAGATTTATCAGTCTTTTGTGAGCGCTCTACCTTGCCATTCAGATGAGGTGAACCTGGTTTATTTGGCCTAAATTTGATTCCATGCTGCATCATTTTTTTCTGTACTTTTTCAGCAAAGAATTCTCGTCCACGATCGGTCTGTATTCGCTGTATGGGAAAAGGCATTTCTTCAATTACGCAGTCTAAAAAGTCGAGAGTATTCGCTGCTATTCGGCGTTTATATATCCTTAAAACGCGATATCGTGTGCAGTCATCGATAGATGTGTACTGATATAGTCCAGGACCCAGTTTACAGGTATCCATTTGAATTCTATCGCCTGGTAATGGGCGTTCATAACGAATGAAATCTACTTTACGACGGAATTTTTTAATCGGTTTGACTTGATGGGTGGATAGTACTTTATGGATAGTCGCTAAGGACAACGAGACTCCGTGCAGCCTCATTAATTCTGTTTGCAAACGTCGAGCACCAAGATTTCTAGCCGAGCGCATTTCTAATATTAAAGCTTCTAGCTCAGCATTGATTTTAGTATTTGGCGATTTTAAGGGACGTTTACTCTGACTACTTAATCCATCAATACCTTGTTCAGAATATCGTTTCCACCACTTGCGTAACGTTGGTCTAGAAATGCCACATCTCCGACAAACCAGGCCAGCATTATTGGTCTCTTCAAATAATTTAACCCATACGAGTATTTGTTGAATTTCTCTGTTCATAGACACCCATTATATTGAAATGATGTCTATGAATCACACAGATGATGCTCAGGCATGGCTCAATCATGGAAAAAATCTTTTTTGGTTGGCTTCCGGAATGAAAAAAGGTCGAATATAAAAAATCCCCTCAATTGAGGGGATTTTTTCTACTCAAAACTAGAAGTTTCTTAAACTACTGAATCATCCAAATTCGGAGCTAACCAACGTTTCGCTTCATCCAGTGTCCATCCTTTACGCTTCGCATAATCTTCCAGTTGATCACCAGAGATTTTGCCCACGTTAAAGTATTCAGTTTGCGGGTTTGCATAATAGAAACCGCTCACTGATGAAGGTGGCCACATTGCAAAGCTAGAAGTTAGGTAAGTACCCATCTTCTCAGTCGTACCTAACCAGTCAAAGAGTGGCGCTTTTTCAGAATGTTCAGGACAAGCAGGGTAGCCCGGCGCAGGACGGATGCCGACATACTTCTCTTTGATCAATTCATCATTGTCTAGAGTTTCGTCAGCCTGATAGCCCCAGAACTCTTTACGGATGCGCTGGTGCAGATGCTCTGCAAAGGCTTCCGCAAAACGGTCACCCAAGGCTTGAACCATAATCGCATTATAGTCATCACCTTTGGCTTTATATTCCTGAGACAGCTCTTCCGCACCGAAGATTGAAACGGTAAAGCCACCCAGATAATCCTGAGCCACATCTTTAGGCGCAATAAAGTCAGCCAATGAGTAGTTCGCTTTACCGGTCACTTTGTCAGACTGCTGACGCAAGTGCTCGAAAGTATGCGTTACATTGCCAGCTTCATCAGTCACTGCAACCGTATCTGAACCGGTACGATTTGCAGGGTAGATGCTGAACGTTGCACGCGCATCGAAACGTTTATTTTCGATGATGTCTTTTAACATCGCTTGTGCTTGTGCATACAGGTCACGTGCTGCTTCACCGACCACTTCATCTTCAAGGATTTTCGGGAATTTGCCCGCAAGACTCCAAGAAATGAAGAACGGCGTCCAGTCAAAGTATTCCACCAGGGTTTCTAAAGGATAGTTGGTGAAAGTTTGTGAACCGATGAAGTTTGGTTTAAATGGTGCATTCTTGTCGAAGTCAATTTTGAAACCATTTTCAACCGATTCAGCATAAGACAGCTTCGCAGCTTTTGGCTGTTTGTTGGCAAGACGGGTACGGATTTTTTCATAATCCGCTGCATAGTCTGCTGCCAGTTTTGGCTTCATTTCCGCAGATAGCAATTGAGTCGCTACACCGACGGCACGAGAGGCATCAGCTGTGTAGTACACGCCATCATTCTGGTATTGCGGGGCAATTTTCACCGCAGTATGCGCTTTAGAAGTCGTTGCACCACCAATCATCAATGGAATATTAAAGCCTTTACGCTGCATTTCTTTGGCAACGAAAACCATTTCATCTAGAGACGGTGTGATCAGACCAGATAGGCCGATGATATCAACTTTTTCGTCAATCGCAGTTTGCAGAATCTTTTCACATGGCACCATGACACCAAGATCGACCACGTCATAACCGTTACAGCCCAGTACTACGCCTACGATATTCTTACCGATGTCATGTACGTCGCCTTTTACGGTCGCCATCAGGATTTTACCTTTGGCTTCACCTTGGGTTTTTTCCGCTTCAATGTACGGGTTCAGCCATGCCACAGCTTGTTTCATCACACGTGCAGATTTCACCACCTGTGGCAGGAACATCTTACCGGCACCGAACAGGTCACCGACTACGTTCATACCGGCCATTAATGGGCCTTCGATTACGTCGAGTGGACGAACAGCTTTCAGGCGAGCTTCTTCAGTATCCTGGTCGATGTAAGTGGTAATACCTTTAACCAGTGCATATTCAAGACGCTTTTCAACGCTTTCATTACGCCATTCAAGGTTTTCTTCCGCTTTTTGTGCACCACCTTGACCACGGTATTTTTCAGCTATTTCCAGCAATTTTTCAGTTGCTTCATTACCGCTTTCACCCTGATTACGGTTCAGAATTACATCTTCAACCGCATCTTTCAGGTCTTTGTCGATGTCATCGTAAATTGCTAGCTGACCAGCATTCACAATACCCATGGTTAAACCTTGCTGAATACCGTAGTACAGGAATACCGCATGGATCGCTTCACGTACCGGCTCATTACCACGGAATGAGAACGATACGTTGGAGATACCACCAGAAATCATCGCATTTGGCAGGTTCTGTTTAATCCAGCCAGTGGCTTCGATGAAATCTACAGCATAATTGTTGTGTTCTTCGATACCGGTTGCAACAGCGAATACGTTCGGGTCAAAGATAATGTCTTCAGACGGGAAGCCAACTTCATTCACCAGCACGTCATAAGAACGCTTACAGATTTGTTTTTTACGTTCAGCTGTATCTGCCTGACCATTCTCATCGAATGCCATCACAATCACCGCTGCACCGTACTGACGGCAGAGGCGGGCACGTTCTACAAACTCGTCATAACCTTCTTTCAGGGAAATCGAGTTAACAACCGCTTTACCTTGCACGCATTTCAGACCAGCTTCAATGATTTCCCATTTTGATGAGTCAATCATGATTGGCACACGAGAAATATCAGGTTCAGATGCCACCAGATTCAGGAAGTGTACCATCGCACCTTCTGAATCGAGCATGCCTTCATCCATGTTGATGTCGATGATCTGTGCACCGGCTTCAACCTGTTGACGGGCAACATCTAGTGCTTCAGCGAAGTTTTCTTCTTTGATCAGACGCAGGAATTTTTTCGAACCGGTGACGTTGGTACGTTCACCGACGTTCACGAACAATGAATCTTTGGTGATGTTAAATGGCTCTAAACCACTGAGGCGACATGCTGGTTCAATTTCAGGGACCTGACGCGGAGCAATACCCTCAACTGCTTGAGCAATCGCGCGGATGTGATCGGGAGTGGTACCACAACAACCACCGGTGATGTTGATTAGACCACTTTCAGCAAATTCTTTAATGAAAGCTGCAGTTTCTTCCGGCGTTTCATCATAACCACCGAAGGCATTTGGCAAGCCGGCATTAGGATGCGCAGACACAAAAGTATCCGCCACATCAGACACAGTTTTTACGTGTGGACGCATTGCATCTGCACCCAGTGCACAGTTGAAACCAATCGAGATTGGTTCTGCATGACGCATTGAGTTCCAGAACGCTTCCGCAGTTTGACCAGTCAAGGTACGGCCAGACGCATCAGTAATCGTACCTGAGATCATGATTGGCAATTCAGTGCCCAGTTCTTTAAACACTTCTTTCACTGCAAAGATGGCAGCTTTGGCGTTTAAAGTATCGAATACGGTTTCGATCAGGATGATATCAACACCACCTTCAATCAAGGCCTTGGTTGATTCGATGTAATTCACTTTCAATTCGTCAAAAGTGATATTACGGAAAGCAGGGTCATTTACATTTGGTGAAATCGACGTAGTACGTGATGTCGGCCCAATCACACCTGCCACAAAACGTGGTTTTTCAGGCGTTGAGTATTTTGCACAGGCTTCTTTGGCAAGACGCGCCGCTTCACGGTTGATCTCAGGAACCAGATCTTCCATGTGATAGTCAGACATTGAAACACGGGTGCCGTTAAAGGTATTGGTTTCAATAATATCGGCACCGGCTTCAAGATACGCTTCGTGAATGCCTTGAATAATCTGTGGCTGAGTCAGCACAAGTAAGTCGTTATTGCCTTTAAGGTCGTATGCCCAATCAGCAAAACGCTCACCACGATAATCGGCTTCTTCCAATTTATGGCGTTGGATCATGGTACCCATCGCACCATCGATAATTAAAATTCTCTTGGCAAGAAGTTCTTTTAGGGTGGCAAGTGTGGACATTCAAACTTTCTCAGTAAGCATCAAAAACGGCAATAATCTTAACAGATTAGTGCGCAGTTTTCTGTAGTGCTTATACAGAATGCTGGATATGCTTGATATGAAAATTTGATAAAGAAACTCAAGCCGGTATAGGAAGCTGAAAACAGATGGAAATCTGGAAATTAAAGTTTCTGATAAAAGTGTACGACTGGAAAATAAAATGTAAGCAGCTTTCATCAGAGTGTCATATTACAAAGCTAATCTTTAGCCAAATATGACAGGCTCGGAAATATGACAGCCGGGTAGGAATGATCAGATATATTGCAAAACATGAATAAAGCCGGGTGATTCAAACGTTTTATTTTTAATAAATATTTGATTATATTTATATATTTTTAAAATTTAGAGCATGTGGTTACAGGATAAACGGCAACGAGAAAGTCTAAAAAACTGGTTTATATGACAGCACTTTGTCATATAATTGTCACAATTTAACTGAACAATATGGGGATTCTTGAATCCTCTATTCCTGCTTGCATGAATTCTAATCAAACTCCCTTAGGTTCAGCACAACAGTCGCCTTCTGATAAGCCGGCCAATGTTCATGTGCCCACACCGAAATTTTTTATGCCGGTGTTTCTGACTCTAATTATCTCCACGCTGATCTATATCGGCTTCCAATTGACTTCAGATTTAGCTCATGTCCCACCGATCGGTCTGTATTCAATGATTCTTTTAGGCACGGCGTTATTCATTGCGCTGGGCTTTGAATTCGTCAACGGTTTCCACGACACGGCCAATGCGGTTGCGACCGTGATTTATACCAATGCATTGTCTGCACCGGTTGCAGTCATGTGGGCAGGTTTTTGTAATTTCCTTGGGGTAATGGTGGCCAGTGGTGCTGTTGCATACGGAATCATTGCATTATTGCCTGTCGAGCTGATTATGAATGTCGGCACAGGTGCCGGTTTCGCTATGGTTTTTGCCATGCTGATTGCCGCGATTCTCTGGAATTTGGGTACCTGGTTCCTTGGCATTCCCGCTTCCAGTTCACATACCCTGATCGGTTCGATTCTGGGGGTAGGTATCATGAACTACCTGTTGAATTCAGGTGGTGGTGCTTCTGGTGTGGATATGGAACAGGTGCTGAAAGTTGGTAAAGCATTGCTGTTTTCACCTTTGATCGGTTTTGCTTTTGCTGGAGTGCTATTCCTGCTGGTGAAAAAGATCTTCAGAAAGCAACTTGAACTGTTTAAGCCACCTGAAGGCAATAAGCCACCACCACCGCTGATTCGTGCCATTCTGATCTTTACCTGTACAGGTGTGAGCTTCGCGCATGGTTCAAATGACGGTCAAAAAGGTATGGGTCTGATCATGCTGATCCTGATCGGTTGTGTACCTTTGGCATATTCATTAAACAAAAATCTGGATGCAGCACATATCCAGTCTTTTGGTCAGTTGTCTGCGCAAACGGCTGATGCGATTTATCCGCAGCATGAAGATATTCCGGACGAAAAAGCACGTGCCATCATCACGACCTACATTCAAACCAAAGAATTGAATGCTGAGGTTGTTCCTGCACTGGCAAGCCTGACAGATCATTTGGGTGATAAAGTCGGTAGCTACAGCAATATTAAAGATGTCCCAGAAACACAAGTTTCAGAATTCCGTAACGACATGTACCTGAGCACCACAGCATTTAAACGTCTGGACAAAGCAGAAGCTTTACCGGCAATGAGCGAGGCTCAGGAAAAAACCGTTGATGAGTATCGAGACAACTTGGATTCATTCCTGCAATACATTCCGACCTGGGTGAAAGTGGCAACAGCCTTGGCATTGGGTTTAGGTACCATGGTGGGTTGGAAACGAATTGTCGTAACTGTCGGTGAGCGGATCGGTAAAGAGCACATGACTTATGGTCAGGGGATGTCTGCCGAACTGGTAGCCATGTCTACGATCGCTGCTGCTGATGGCTTTGGTATGCCAGTATCTACCACTCATGTCCTGAACTCTGCAGTTGCAGGTACCATGGTGGCGAACAAGTCGGGCCTAAACTTTAAAATGGTCAAATCAATTCTGTCTGCCTGGGTATTTACACTGCCAGCAACGATCTGTTTATCAGGTGGTTTGTACTGGATTCTTCTGAAAGTTTTCTAAGAAGATTCGATGTAAAAAACGCTGCTTAGGCAGCGTTTTTTTATGGGTGATTTTTATATTTCCTTGTGGAAGATAGGAGTACTCCTCTTCTGCAAGAGATGAGGGATTTAAATAAAAGATGACCCCTCCCTAACCCTCACTTGCGCTGCGCTTTAAAAGCAGTGCTTTAAAGCTTGCTCAGGAGAGGGAATTTCCATTTGGAAGTTATAGATAAATCACATGATAATCCCTCTCCCTATGGGACGAGTAGCGCCACTGCGCAAGGGGGAATTATTGAAACATCTCTCTAACCCTCACTTGCGCTGTACTTTTAAAGCAATGCTTTAAAGCTTGCTCAGGAGAGGGAATCTTCTTGAAGATCCAAAAGAAGTATTAATTTCACAAAGAAAACACCCTCTCCCTACGGGATGAGTAACATTGCTACGCAAGGGGGTGAGGGTAAAGTAAAAATACTTTTTCACTAACCCATATTTGAGTATTACCTTAAAACTTGCTCTGGAGAGAGATCTATCTATTTAAGAAGAATTACTTCTTCAACTTCTTACCCAATAATCCCTTTGGTAATTTATCCGTTGCAAAACCATACAGCGCAGCAAAAGGCAGAGCAGTACGTGCCAGATAAGCCACACGCCATAAACCGCCATGATTTGCGCCTGACATCATCAACTCAAGTGGATGGTTGAGTTGTATATCAGGATTGGCCACAGATTCAGGATTACGTAGGTCGTGAATCCACAATGCCGCCATAATCGCATTGGTGGTTTCAGGAGCGAATGCTTCTACATCAAATAGGCTGGCACCGTTAAATGCAGCTTTCAGCAGTGGATTCTTGGTCACAGAATAAGTCGTTGTTGAAGGAGCGATATTGATGCTCACTTGCTGCCCGTTAGCACGTGCCAATGTTGCACGCCATTGCTGGATGCGTTTAGCCAGTGCATAGTTCGGACCTTGCTCAATGACCAGACAGTCACAAACACCATAAGACTTATCGCCAACCTTAAACAGATCCTGCTTATTTTTCTGGAAAAAATGCTTGCGTGAAATCAGTGAAATGCCTTTGGTTAAAGTACTTTCCAATTTCGACAACTGCTGGTATTTGCTTTGTGAAGCCTGAACGACTTCTTCTGGAACTGCATATACATCCGTCGGGGTGCACATATACATCAGGCTGGTATTGGCTTTCTGCTTGCTGACATATTTCATAATGGCATCCATCGCCATGGAAACACGTACGTGCTTTTCACCGTCCAGATAAGCAATCGCCGCGAGATCCAGATCCTGTTTGAACTGAATCAGCCATTGGGCAATTTCAGGAATCTGAGTGAGCAGGTTAGCCCCCAGTTTTTCTTTTAAAATGTCCAGTGAAGTATCAGCAGGAAGCGCTTCAACTGATGGTGCATATAAAGTGGCGTTGCCTTGACTTACTGTATCTAAAATCTTGCCCCAGACACGAGTATTCGGCAGGTCAATCGCGACAATATTGGCTTTCCATTTCGACAACCAGGTTAGTGGACCTGCTTCAGAAGCGGCACCAAATAGAACAGTGGTACGATCGGATAGGTCAAACCATTCCGGATGAGCAATACATTCACGTAGCGCATTGGCATGACTTGGCTCGACAATACCACGCTCTTCCCATGATTGGATCTGATCCAGTAATGCTTGTCCTTGCAGTTTTTTGCCATGATAAGGCACATACCATTCTGGGGCTTTTTCAGACTGGCCTTTCAGTTGAAAAGTATTCAGGTTCTGCGCAGGCAAGGACATCACATCTTTTAGTAGATGCTTCTGGCCATCACGGTAAAACTCAAAACTGGCATGTGCAGTTTCTAGACCTTGCTTGGCAATACTTAGTGCTGCACCTGCGGAGCGTAATCCATCTTCAACCAGATGTTTAAAGTGTACTGGATATTGCTTACGCCAGTTCTTTTCCTGCTGTGCTGCAGTAGCATGTACAGGATCAACTGCGCCTAAGGCTTCAGAAATAATATTACGGCCGATTTTCGATGTGCTTGGTTTTTGTTGTGAAGCAGAAATGGGAAATTGAAGACCGTCTAGGGAAGTGGACATGCAAAATATCTCGCAACTTACAGCAATTAATATACAGATGTATACATTATCGCTGCTAAGTTGCTTCCTGGGTTGGCATTAAATTCCAGTCTTGGGTCTTAATTTATTACGAGATGTTTCAAATAAAAAGGAAGCTTGAAGCTTCCTTTTTAGTAATGGGTTAAAAATTAATTCGCTGTACCTTTAATGAGTTCTTCCAGCATGAAAGCGGTATTGTCCAAACCCGCACCAGTGATGTACCAGGCATCAGCATTCACATAGATCACTTTTTTCTCTGCCAAGGCTTTGGCATTTTTTAGGGCAGGGTGTTTCTGAATATTATCCTGAGCGGTATATTTCTGGGTATTCACCGCACCACGATCCAGGACAATGATGTAATCCGGATTCTTCTCAACGGCTGCTGTAATACGCTGAACATTTTTCTCCGCTGCTTTCAATGCTTCCGGAGAGCCGGCTTCTGGACGGGGTGCATTAGACTGTTCAGATGGATCCAAGACTGGTTTAAAACCTGCTAATTCATAAACAAAGCCAAAACGGTCATTTTCTGCATGTGGCATAAAGTTTTCACCAACCGCAAACAACATCAGTGCAGTTTTGTCTTCAGTTTGCTTTTTAAGCTGTTGCTGCAGCGTTGCAATTTTACCGAGCTTTTCAGTAGCAATTTTCTCTTTACCAAATGCACGAGCCAAGACATGGGTACGTTCCGTCAGATCGACAATATATTGGCTAGTATCTGGAGAAAGGTCTAAAGTCGGAGCAATACCTTTAACAGCCTCGGCTTTAGAAGCCGAACGGCCACCGACAATAATCAGGTCGGGTTTAGCAGCTTTTAGTACATTGAGATCCGGTTCAAACAGAGAACCAGCTTTGGTGAATTTGTCCTGCTGGTATTTGCTTAAGTTGCCTGCAAAGCTTGCAGAAGGCACCAGCTGAGCTTCAAGCCCTAGTGTATTCAAGATATCCAGTGCCGAAAGGTCATATACTGCGATCTTTTTCGGGTTTTTTTTGAGTTGAATATTTTGGTCTTTATAGTCGAAAGTGACCTGTGCAGAAACTGTAAAGGAAGTCGTCAGTCCTAATATTGTGGCAAATGCTAAAGTCTTAAATTTCATGTTTATTCCTCTAAATTCGCGACAAGATTAGCATAATTGGTAGAAATGAAAATCATTTTCATATGTGAATGATTAAGGGATATTTGCTATCCCTTAATCATTCAAAACTTTAGAAGGGGATTTGAGTCAATTTATTCAGGAAATGCGGAATAAGTCGTGGCTCCAGAATAATCGTCATCACCACACCATAAGCTGCACCCCAAAGATGGGCACTGTGATTAATATTGCTGTTGCCACGTTTGCCCGACCAAATGCTATACGCTACATATAAAACAGCAAAAATAATCGCAGGTACGGGAATAAAGAACACGAAAATCAGTTTCCATGGCTCAAACAGAATGTAAGCGAACAGAACGGCTGATACTGCACCCGAAGCACCCAGACTGGCCCAGCGTGCATCATTTTTATGTTTCAGATAACTTGGCAGAATCGCTGCAACCAGACCACCGAGATAAAACAGGATAAAGCCCAGATCATATAAATACTGCCGATAAAAACTTTCAATAATGCTGCCGAAAAAGAACAGCGTGATCATATTGAACAGTAAATGCGTGCCATCTGCATGAATAAAACCATGGGTAATGAAACGGTCATATTGACCACGTTGCATGGCAGGCGGCCAGAAAATCAGACGATTCATTACCGTTTCTTTTGAAAAAGCAATAAAAGAAACAATACAGGTGATCAGAATAATAGTGACAGTATGATTAAAAGGTAAATCAAGCATATAAGTAATTCTGGTTCTATCTATTTGACAATGATCATGCCATTAAAACAAATCTAAAGTGCGACTTTTATAATAAATCCGACAATTTTGGTTGATTTTTTATAATTACCCCGCATCTTCAGTTAAAATAGCAGCTTCAGCTTGAGGAAATTATTGTTATGTCGACTGAGAACAGCAACACTCCGGTTGCAGAAGAAATTCCAAATCTTTTGATTACACCGACAGCACAAGAGTATTTAAAGGATCTATTGGACAAACAGAATACACCAGGTATTGGCGTACGTGTGTTTGTAGAAAATCCGGGTACACCGCGCGCTGAATGTTGCATGGCTTATAGTGCACCTGATGAGGTTGTACCTACAGACTATAAGCAGGAATATCCAGATTTTCCGGCCTATATTGACTCTCCGTCAATTCCATACTTGCTAGATGCAGTTATTGACTACAATAAAGACCGTTTTGGTGGTCAGCTGACTTTCCGTGCACCAAACTCTAAAGTGCCACGCGTCGGTCCTGATGCCTCTGTAGAAGAGCGTATTACCTATGTGCTTCAGTCAGAAATTAACCCGGGTCTGGCAGGTCACGGTGGTAACTGTGCACTGGTTGAAGTGGTTGAAGATCCTGAGCATGGCTTAACTGCAGTTCTTAAGTTTGGTGGTGGTTGCCAGGGCTGTTCAGCAATTGATGTGACTTTAAAACAAGGCGTTGAAACAACCTTGAAACAGCATATTCCTGAATTGGCACGTGTGGTTGACCAAACTGACCATACCCAAGCTGAAGGTGCTTATTTCAAATAAGTCTCTAATAAAATTAGCTTGTAAGAAATACCTCGAATGCTCGGGGTATTTTTTTATCTAGATTTAATAATGATAATAATTATCAATACTAATTGTATTTATAGTTACATTTGATACAATGCGTCACAATTCCAGCAATATTTCTTCATAAATCAACTTTTGGGGCACCTTCGAATATGAGTAAGCCGTTTATGAAATCGACTTTGGCCTTTGCAGTGCTTTCAGCATTAGCTGTTTCAGTACAAGCACAAGACCAGGTAACTGAAGAACAAAAAGCAACATTACAGACTGAAACTACTAAATTGCAGACCATTGTGGTAACCACAGCGGGCGGTTTTGAACAAAATATTGCAGATGCACCCGCTTCTATTTCAGTCATTACCGCGGAAGAATTACAAAAAAAATCATATACAGATGTAATTGATGCTGTAAAAAATATGCCAGGCGTCTCTGTGCAAGGTGGCGGCAATAATAAAGAGATTACAATCCGAGGTATGGGTGCAACCTATACGAAATACCTTGTTGATGGCAGACCAATTAGCGCCGGTAGGGCAGTGAATGGTAATGGTACAGACGGTGGGAAAATTGGTGCATATTTACCACCAATTAACATGATTGAACGTATCGAAGTCGTACGTGGTCCAATGTCATCACTTTATGGTTCAGATGCTATGGGTGGTGTAATTAATATTATTACTAAAAAAGCGTCTGCTAGTAATTGGTATGGAAGTATTTCTCCTGAATATACGAAGTCTGATAATGATTATGCAAATGATAGTTATGGCGTCAGCATGTATGTCACAGGCCCATTAATTCAAGATAAATTATCT
The DNA here is from genome assembly GCF_013417275.1 of Acinetobacter sp. YH16038. Lineage (NCBI taxonomy): Bacteria > Pseudomonadati > Pseudomonadota > Gammaproteobacteria > Moraxellales > Moraxellaceae > Acinetobacter > Acinetobacter sp. YH16038. The sequence goes on from NZ_VPEG01000026.1 coordinate 28,805, forward strand.
TTAAGTATAGATGGTAACTTCCAGGGGAATGACGAAAGTGACTTTGTCGGTGGAGAAGGGCAAAAATCTGGTTCAAGTGAGTCTGAGAAGAAAGTGAGAAAGCTCGGTACTGAACTGGTTTGGAATGTCGATGAACATAACGATATTGGTTTGAGATATGATTTTACAGGGCAGCAGTACACTACAACACTGGGTAAAAGTGTGGATGTTGCCACTCAAGCCTCTATCAATGAAAATGAGAAAAATCTATATACCTTAACGCATAAAGCACGTTACGATAATTTTACCCTTGATTCATACTATCAAGATGAAACAACTAAAAAAGTTTATAGTGGTGTCGTTGCTGACGAAAAAAATGAAGAATTAAAAGTCTTTAATACACAAGGCTCATTCTTTTTGGGTAACCATGCATTAACAGTGGGTGGTCAATATCAAAAAGAAAAAATTACTGATACCACAAATGGTCTAGCCGATATTACTGGGGTCACTTCACTCGACCGTTGGTTATTTGCTTTATATGCAGAAAATGAGTGGAGCATTACCGATGATTTCGCTTTAACTGTGGGCGCCCGCTACAATAAAGATGAATACTTTGGTGGTGAAATTACACCGCGTGTCTATGGTGTTTATCATTTAACTGATGCTTTAACTTTGAAAGGTGGTGTAAGTACAGGCTATAAACAACCAACGATTAGCCAAATTTCAGAAGGTTTTGGTAGCAGAACAGGAAAAGGCAGTGCTGTCATCATTGGTAACCCTGATTTGTCTCCAGAAAAAAGTACGAGCTATGAATTCGGATTTAACTATTCGGCTCCTGAACTTGGTTTAACAAGCAGTTTAATGGTCTTTAAATCTGATTTTAAAGATAAAATTGTTGAAGATCGTTTATGTGACACGCCAGGAACAACAAATAGTTCTCCTGTAGAAGAATGGAAATGTTCGGCAAATGGCAAGCCATATCGATTTGTTAGCCAAATGAAAAACGTTTCCGATGCAGAAATGAAAGGTGCTGAATTCACATTAGACTATGATGTACTGGATAATCTTCACGCGAGTACAAGTTATACTTATACAAAAACTGAGCAAAAAAGTGGCGAATTTAAAGGCCAGCCTTTAAATAAAATGCCAAAACATATGCTGAATGTCGGTCTGGATTATGATGTTTCAGATACCTGGACGACCTGGATGGACTATAATTACCGTGGCAAAACCAGTGATTATTTAAGCCGTACTTCTATGGATAATGGGACACCGGGATATGGTACTTTTGATGCCGGTGCAGTCTTTAAAGCGACAGATAACTTAAGGTTGACCGCTGGTATTTATAACATTGCAAATAAAGAAATTACCAATGGCGATTATGACATTGTACTTGATGGTCGTAGATACACCGTGGGTATGAATATCAAATTCTAATTCATAGATATGAAAAAGCCGCTTTTTAGCGGCTTTTTTTAGTCTTCAATCTTTAAAATTTTTAAGGTATTTTCAGTATAATAGAATTTTGCCAGATAGGCACGGGCACGTTCACGCAAATAGCCCTGATGAATCATCTGCTGAATTATCGGTGTCAGCAATTCATTCAATTCATGTTGAATCAATGCTTCATCAATATTTAGATCACGCAATAACTGGTCAAAGGTATGTTCCTGATTGCGTACATACCAGGTATAAATCCCGTCATGCAGTTGCTGCTGCATATATTCTGTCTGGCGCATATGATCCCAGATCTCGTGCCCTAAACTCACCGTCTGGTTCAGATCCTGGGTTTCAATATAGTTCTTGAGTACGGAAAGCGGCATGTCTTTAATCTTATGCCAAAGATTGGCCTGAAAATGGTACAGCTTGTCATCATCAAAGTGCTGGTTCAGGACATGTTCACTCATCTGGCTAAGTTTTAAAATATTTTTTTGCAAATAACGGGCGACCGTGTTGTCCAGACTGGTATCAGTGACATTTTCCAGAACAGATTTTCCCATTTTCATAAAACGGGAAACGCCCGGCACACTCTTGGCTATTACAGAATTGTCCAGATAATCCTGAATTGAATGTTGGATCAGTTGCGTAATCATGGCTGAAAAAGCAGGATTATTCACCACCGCTTTGATCAGGCGCTGACGATGACCACTTTTGCTGGCCACATATTGTGCAATTTTATCTATGGTCAGTACCGGAATGACATCTGCAATTTTGGTTGTATCATTGGCTGGATGAACCAATGCGAACCGGATATGTTCGGCAATCTGCTCAATCAGAAAAGAACTGGCAGCAGTATCCAGAATCTGCTTTTGTAGTAGCTGATTGATCAGTTCACAGCTCCACAGATCTTTAAGCGACTGCTTGCGCAACCAGAGATAAAACTCATGAAACTCGCTTTGAATGGTTTCAGATTGAGAAAATACCTGATCAAGAAAATCAAGTTGAGCATCAATCAACTGCTCAATCATCGGGTGTTTCTGCATAACTTCTCTGAAACTTAATTGAAAGGAATGAGTTTATCAGCTAGTGGATTTTTTAGGGTCTGTGTCTTGGCCAGGAAAGGCAAATAATGTTGGGCAACCTGTTTTTCTGCTTCCAGAATCGGCATATGACCAACATTATTTAAAATCACCGGAGTTTCAGCACGTTTCAATAAAGAATATAGCTCTTTCACCACTTCGACATTAATAATTCGATCCTGTTTTCCCCATAAAATTAAAGTCGGGGCTTCCACTGTACGGGTCAGACGGGCAAAGGTATCAGGCGTATACAGCCGGTTGAGCATTACCACCTGATCAATCGATTTGCTGGTTTGTTCCGAACGGGCAATCAACAGTTTTTCCTGCGCATGTCTTAACTGGTAAGGCATCGCTGGTGGATTCTGCATCAGCTGTTTGGAGACATCTTCCAGATCGCCCGGTTTACTGACAATCAGATCTTTGAGCGCATGTGGGTCTTTGGTATAAGGCGTATTGCCCATTTTATAGATGCCGGCACTATTTACTAGAAACAGGCTTTGGGTATCGAAAGGGTATTGGGATGCATAAACTGTCGCAATTGAGCCGCCCAAAGAATGACCGGCCACATGCAGATTCTTTTCAATCTTCAGGGTTTCGACAAAAGCACGTAATTGCGAAGTGACATTGGGTACAGACAAGTCAAAATCTGCTGGAATCCGGGTATCGCCATTGCTCGGCAAATCCGGAATGATGACATGATAATACGGAGTCAAAAACTGGGCGACACGATTCCAATTGTCGCGTGTGCCTGCTAGGCCATGAATCAGGATAATCGAGGGTTTGTTTTTTGCACCGCCTTCGCTATAACTCCAAGTCACATCCCCGACTTTCAAGGTTTTGGATTGTAGACCCGCCTGGATGCGTTGCTGGCTCAGGTAAAGCTGTAAAACTTCGGCAGATTTGGCTTTCGGTGGCGTAAACAGATATTGGCTATGGCTCAGGCTAGATAGGCTAAGACCCAGAGCGACTAAAGTGGAATAGATAATTTTTGAGCGCAATTTTATTATTTTCTTCATTAGCACTGTCCCCTGAAAAAACTGAGCAAAAACGCTCAAAATACTTCCGTGTTATCGATTTGCAATTTATAGATGAATCAAATCGTAATCTTTCACTTATTTTAAAGCATTCCTTAATATTGTACATCTGTTAATTATTAGCTTGAGCAGAAAAACTGCTCAAAAAACGTGATGAATTTCACAGAAAAATTCCCAGAACAAGAAATCATCAAAGCGCTAAAAATTTTACAGCTAATTTTTTTTGCAAGTGACATTCAAAAAATCTAGCAGTAAGATATTCCCACTAAAAACATCGATGGTAAAAAAGAATGCTCACAGCTCAGGAAGCTATAGATCGTCTTAAAAAGGGTAACCAGCGCTTTGTCAATGGTGAAACGCAGCATTTAAAATTATTATCGCATCAGCAACGTGCTGAAATGGCAGAAAGTCAGGAACCATTTGCTATTGTTTTAGGATGTTCAGATTCACGTGTACCTGCAGAAATGGTCTTTGACCAGGGTCTGGGTGATCTGTTTGTCATTCGGGTAGCAGGTAATATTGTTGCACCGTCTCAGGTCGGCAGTGTCGAGTTCGCAGCAGAAAGCTTTGGCTGTCCGATTGTGATTGTCTTGGGTCATACGCATTGTGGCGCTATTCATTCAACAATTGAAGCATTAACCAATCCGGCAACACCGCCATCTGCAAATCTAATGTCAATCGTGAACCGTGTACGTCCATCAGTTGAAATTCTAATGCAGACTGAACTGAAAGATGACCTGAATAAACTATCTAAACATGCAGTCCGTTCCAATGTATTTGCTTCAGTAAATCAATTACGTCATGGTTCTGCAGTTCTAGAAAGCCTGATTGCTAAAGGTAAGTTACAGGTGATTGGTGCAGAATATTCACTTGAAACCGGTGAAGTAACTTTCTTTGACTTCTAAGAAAATTTTAAGATTTAATTCAGTTAAAGGCGCCTTAGAGGGCGCCTTTAATATAAGGATAAGCATTATTTAATAAAATAGTCTGGGCTTTGGTGTTGGGATGAATCTGATCCTGTTGCATCAGACTTTTATTACCAGCGACGCCTTGCATAAAAAAGGGTAGTAGTTTGACCTTATACTGCTGACTGACCACCTTATAGTTATTTTCAAAAGCCTTACTATATGCCTGGCCATAATTTGGTGGCATTTTCATTCCAAAAACAACCACATTCGCCTTGGCTTTCTGACTTTGTTGTACCAGAGCTGCTAAATTTTTTTGAATCATTTGGGGTGGCTGTCCACGCAGGCCATCATTCCCGCCAAGCTCAATCACCACAATATCTGGACGGTGAGTCTGTAGCAGTTTCGGCAGCCTTGCCAAGGCACCGCTAGTGGTTTCACCGCTCACACTTGCATTGACCACTTTATGCTGTTTCGGATAGTGTTGGTCCAAACGCTTTTGTAATAAATGTACCCAACCTTGCTGTGGTTGCATGCCATAACCAGCACTTATACTGTCACCCACAATCATAATGGTCTTTGCCGACAGACTAAAAGGAATCAGGCATAGTCCAAAGAATACCAGGCAAGGCAATACACGATTTTTCTGATTTAGATCTTTCATATAGGACACGTATGATTCAAAGCAGCAACGATTCGACCATCATGCCACAAGCGATTATTTCTGCCCAGAAATTGACACAAAAGATACAACTTTCACAAAAACAACTGACTATTTTTGAAGATCTTTCGCTGGAAATTTTGACTGGAGAACAGGTCGCCATTACCGGGCGTTCCGGTTCAGGAAAGTCGACTTTATTGGGCATTTTGGCCACTTTGGATCAGGCCAGTTCCGGGCAGTTAACGGTTTGTGGGGAGCTGGTATCGAGCTTGAATGAAGAGCAACGTGCTTTAGTCCGGCTAAAAAATATTGGCTTTGTATTTCAGTCTTTCCAGCTTTTGCCTCATCTTACGGCACTTGAAAATGTCATGCTGCCTTTACGTTTACAGCCAGATTTTAAATATAGCCATGCCGAACAAAAGGCGCTGGCATTGCTACAAAAAGTCGGATTAGAGCGTCAGGCTCAGCAAACACCAAAAGTACTGTCGGGTGGGGAGCAGCAACGTGTCGCCATTGCCCGCGCATTGGTCAGTGAACCCAAAATCATTTTTGCTGATGAACCGACAGGTAATCTGGATGGGGAAACCGCTCAGGAAATTGAACAGCTGCTCTTTCAGTTAAATCGCGAATTAGGCACCACGCTGGTTCTGGTTACCCATGATCCTGATCTGGCCCGACAATGCCAGCGTCATTTTGAACTGGTCAATGGTCAGCTGATTGAACATGCGAGTGGAGGCTGATATGCAGCATCTGTTTCGTCCTTTACTCAGACAAAGTTTTAATACGACAGGGATTTATCTGTTGATTATTGCTTTGACCTTAGCCATTAGCGCCACAACGGCGCTCAAGTTCAGTAATGAACAGATTCAGAACGCCGTTGCTTTACAGGCAGCTGAAATGCTGGCGGGAGATTTGGTACTTTCTGATAATGAGCCGCTAGCTCAGGAATGGCGTGATCAGGCCAGGCAGCTCGATTTACAGCAATCTGAAGTCACATTTTTCAGTACGATGGCTTATACCAATGATCAGTTTGTCATGGTCAATGTTAAGGCTATTGATCAGGCTTTTCCTTTACGAGGAGAGCTACGGGTTCAGCCTGCAGCAGATAAAATCCAAGCGGGGGAAATCTGGCTGAGTTCACGGGCCATGGATCTGCTCAAGGTCAAACTGGGTGATGAACTGAATATCGCCGATGCCAAATTTAAGGTTACTGCAAAAATTGAGCAGGATTCTAATCAGGAGCTGGGTTTTTCTGGCTTTTCGCCGACTGTGATTATTGCTCAGTCAGAAGTGGCGCGCACCAATGCGATTCAGGTCGGTAGCCGGATTGATTACCGCTTACTAATGGCGGGTCATCCAGCCGATACCCGGCAATATGAAACCTGGTTCAAGCAGAAGATAAAATCTGAAAATGGGACTTCAGATGAAGCAGATGCTGAGGTTGAGGGACAAGAACTGGAACAGCAGGGCAGTCTACGCTTGCGTAATGCCAGCGAAGGCAATACCCGTTTAATGAAACCAATTGCCAATCTGGATACTTTTCTGCAACTGGCGAATATTCTCACCATTTTATTATGCGGGATTGCCATTGCTTTAACCGCACAACGTTATGTACAGCAGAACCAGGATCATATTGCCCTGATGCGTTGTATTGGCGCGACCAAAAATCAGATTCTGGCCGCTTATCTGGCTTTGCTGGGTTTAGTGCTTTTAATCGCCATGTTGATTGGTAGCGTGATAGGTGTTGCATTGGGTTATGGCTTGCTGCAGCTCATGCTACAGCTGATTCCAAACTTGCAGCTTGAGTTCTCTGCTACGGCGATGCTGCTGGGGCCCTTGCCAATTGCCATGCTGACCAGTGCAGTGGTGTTACTGGGCTTTGTCATGCCCAGTCTGTTTCAACTCTTAAATACTCCTCCGATTCGGGTCATTCGTCAGCAGGAAAAATCCGTCCATTCGATGTTGTGGATGTTACTGACCGGAACCTTAAGTCTGATTATTTTCAGTGTGATTTTAACGGAAAATATCGTGCTGACAGCTTGGGTGATTGGGGCCATTATTCTGCTTTGTGCTGTTCTGTATTTTACGGTCTGGAGTATTTTAAAACTGCTGCGTAATCTGAAATTCAATCTGTCTGCCTATGTACGGACACCGTATCAGACCGCTTTACAGATTACTGCCTTAGCTTTAGGACTCAGTTTGATTAGTGTGCTGGCTGTACTGCGTACAGATTTACTTGATCGATGGCAGCAACAGTTGCCGGAAGGGACACCCAACCAGTTTGTTTATGGTCTGCCGCCTTTTGATATGCCTGACTTAAAAGCTCAGTTAGAACAGAATGGCTGGAAAAGCACGCCGCTTTATCCCAATATTCGCGGGCGTCTGGTAGCGAAAAATGATCATCCTTTTGCTGCTGAACTGGTCAAAAAGAGTAATACCTTAAGACGTGAACTGAATCTGACCCAGTCGGATCGCTATCCTCAGGATAATGTGATTGTTCAGGGGGAGGCAGGATTGAAACAGCCGGGTGAGGTTTCGGTCGAAGCCAATACTGCACAAGAGCTGGGCATCAAACTGGGAGATAAGCTCAACTTTAGCCTGCCTGAAGGCATACTCGAAGCCAAAGTGGTGAATCTCAGAACGGTAGAGTGGGAGAGTTTTAGTCCAAACTTCTTCTTTATCTTTGCACCAAATACTATGGATGCCAATGCGGGCAGTTATCTGGGCAGCTTCTATGTACCGGAAACAGACAAAGATAAACTGGTGAATCTGGTTCAGCGTTTTTCGAATACGGTATTTATTGATGTCAGCCTGATTCTGGAAGAAATCAAACGAATTGTGAATGTGCTGGTACAGATCATTACCATTCTGGCTGTGCTGGTCAGTGTATCCGGTTTTCTGGTACTGATGGCCTGTCTAAACCTGCTCATGGATGAACGTAAACGTGAAGTGGCTTTGCTCCGGTCTTTTGGTAGTTCCAAACAGAAGCTGAAAACCATGATGAGTCTGGAAATCGGTTTTATCGGACTATTCGCCGGTATTGTTTCATGTCTGTTTGCAGAAGTGATCAGCGCCATTGCCAGCTATAAGATGGATCTGATCATCCAGCCTCATTGGGAAATCTGGATTATCCTGCCTGTGTTTATGACTGTATTATGTACCCTGATCGGGCGTTATCGTCTGAGTTATCTTTCCGAAATTCCACCTTTACAAAGCCTGCGTGAGATGAATCAATAAGATTCATTTCGCAGGTTGATCGGCCAACTGCTGTTGTAGCATTTGTAAAATCTCTTGCCAGAGTGGGCGGATCGGTTCAAGCAAAGCCAGATTATATTGATACAGCACGATACAGGCAGCGACGCCGAGCAGTAAGGCAACCAGACTGACCAAACGGCCACGCTGCATTTTCTGACCAAGATACCAGAGCGCTGTTAGTCCGGCCCCCATGATCATGCCGCCAATATGTGCGGCATTGTTAATTCCGCTGATCATAAAGCCCATCGCCAGGTTAAGGCCCATGATCATTACGAGCGTTTTTTTATCCAGAATAAAAGGCTGACGGGGCAACATTGGCAGTAAAGATAGAACAGTCAGGGAGGCACCGAGACCCATGACTGCACCCGAAGCACCCGCACTAACACCCGGCAATAAGCCAGGATTGGCTACACCGCCTTCGATTAAGGCATAACTGTCCTGGATACTCATATAGCCACTGAGCAAACTACCCATCAGGCCGGCACAAATATAAAGACCTGTAAAATAGATCCGGCCAAAAATTTGTTCAGCGACACTACCAAAAATATACAGTGCCCACATATTCAACATCAGGTGAATTAAGCCAAAATGAAAAAACATGCTACTAAACAGGCGTATGGGTTCCGCTAAATACGTTAAAGGTGCATAATCTGCTCCCCAGCGAATGGCATCTGGAGAACTTGGCTGTGTGATGTCCATTCCATTCAGAACCTGCCAGCCAAACAGGCCGACATTGATACAGATCAGGAGTGCGGTCATCCACCAGAGCTGCATTTCCAGTTTGCGATGTGTTGTTGGGGGAGAATATTCAGGCATGCTATTTTTTTGCTGTGATTGTATATTTCGAATAAGCTTAACACGAAAAATTGAATTTTCAGGAGTAACGCACTGACATGAAAGCCTTTCTGACTCGCACCCTTCTCGTGATTGTCAGTGTGATTCTACTTGTTCAACTGTGGATTTTTGCAAGTTTAGCCTGGTGGCGAACCAATCCGGTGAATACCACCATGATGATGCGGATCGATTATTGGACTGAACCCTCCAAGCCCATTCAACATCAGTGGCGCCCTTATGATGAAATCAGTACCAATCTCAAGCAGGCGGTAGTGACGGCAGAAGATGGAAAATTCATGCACCATCATGGCTTTGACTGGGATGGTATTCAGACTGCACTCAGCCGTAACAAGAATGAAGGCCGTGTTGTGGCAGGAGGGTCAACCATTTCCCAGCAGCTGGCTAAAAACCTGTTCCTCGTCAACAAGCGTTCATTCCTGCGTAAAGGTCAGGAAGCTGTCGCGACCTGGATGATGGAACGCATGTGGTCTAAAGAGCGTATTCTGGAAGTGTATTTAAATTCGATTGAGTTTGGAGACAATATCTATGGAGCAGAAGCGGCAGCCAAACATTATTTTGGTAAGACTGCAGAGCGCCTGACTCGTGATCAGGCCATCTTCCTGGCAGCGATTCTCACCAATCCAAAATATTTTGAAGATCATCGTAATGCATCAGCCCTAAAAGCACGTAAACGTATGATTCAGCGTTATATGCGCTATGCTGAAATCCCTTAAATAAAAATATCAAGATAAAGCCCAAATATTTGGGCTTTTTTTATGAAAATGTCATTAATTTGAAGCATACTAAAAGCAATAAGCAAGACTTGAAAATAGCGTAGGTTTGATATGAATACGGCAGCCAGTACGACTTCGGCACCAACCGAATATACTTATAATGATCGTTACATTAATCGTGAACTGTCTATTCTGGATTTCCATTTGCGAGTGCTGGAACAGGCGGTTGATCCTCTGCATCCTTTGCTGGAACGCATGAATTTTCTACTGATCTTTTCACGTAATTTAGATGAGTTTTTTGAAATTCGTGTGGCTGGCGTCATGGAACAACTGGATTTGGGCAATGAAAGCCGCAGTCCAGATGGTTTGACGCCAAAACAAGTATTAGAGCAGATTGCCGAAACTGCACATGCCGCCATTGAACGTCAGTACCGTATTTTAAATGAAGAGATTTTGCCTAAACTGCGTGAGGAAGATATCTGCTTCTTGCGCCGTGGAGAGCTAACACCGGCACAATCGGCCTGGGTGAAAAAATATTTTCAGGAACAGGTTGCTCCAGTTCTTACGCCTATTAGCCTTGATCCGGCACATCCATTCCCACGTCTGGTGAATAAATCCCTGAATTTTATTGTGACGCTCGAAGGGAAAGATGCCTTTGGCCGTCAGATTGATCTTGCGGTTGTTCCTGCGCCACGTTCATTGCCACGTGTTGTGCGTTTACCGGATGAACTGACTGATGGTAAAGAACATCATGTGATGTTATCCGCCATCATTCATGAACATGTGTCTGACCTGTTCCCGGGCATGACCGCGACTGGCTGCTATCAGTTCCGTGTTACCCGGAATGCCGATCTGGCCTTAAATGAAGATGTTGAAGACCTGGCCAAAGCCTTAAAAGGCGAGCTAAGTTCGCGCCGTTTTGGTCGTGCAGTCCGTCTGGAAGTGACTGAAAATTGTCCGCAGCATATTTATGAATATCTGCTGGAAGAATTTGATCTGGATGAAGAACAGCTCTATAAAGTGGCAGGACCGGTTAATCTGGCGCGGTTACTGTCCAACTTCAAACGTCCACATCTACGTTATGATTCACATACGCCAATTCTGCCTAAAGTACTGAAGAAATCTGAAAATGTTTTCAGTGCCATGCAGAAGCAGGATATTTTGCTACATCATCCATTTGAATCTTTTGCACCAGTGATTACGCTGTTACGTGAAGCAGCACGTGACCCTCAGGTACTGGCAATCAAGCAGACATTGTATCGTAGTGGTCCAGATTCCGAGATCGTGCAGGTGCTGGCAGAGGCGGCCCGTAATGGTAAGGAAGTTACTGCGGTCATTGAGCTGCGTGCTCGTTTTGATGAGGAATCCAATATTGCAGTTGCTAATGTATTGCAAGAGGCGGGGGCTGTCGTGGTCTATGGCATTGTCGGCTATAAAACTCATGCCAAAATGATTCTGGTGGTACGCCGAGAAAATAACAAGCTGGTGCGTTATGTACATCTGGGAACCGGGAACTATCATGCCGGCAATGCGCGAATTTATACCGACTATGGTCTCTTAACCACGGACAAAGATCTATGTGAAGATGTGCATCGTATCTTCCAGGAATTGACTGGAATGGGGAAAATGGCCAAGCTGAAAAAGCTGCTCCATGCGCCATTTACCTTGCATGCCCAGCTCATCAACTATATTGATAATGAAATTGCCAATGCTAAAGCGGGCAAGAAAGCCCAGATTATCGTGAAGGTCAATGCTTTAACTGAACTGCAACTGATCAACAAACTTTATGAAGCTTCTCAAGCAGGTGTACAGATTGATCTGATTATCCGCTCGATTTGTTGTCTACGTCCAGGCTTGCCGGGACTTTCAGAGAATATTCGGGTACGTTCAATCGTCGGCCGTTTCCTGGAACATACGCGCGTATTTTATTTTAGTAATAATGGTAATTCCCGCATTTATTGCTCAAGCGCAGACTGGATGGATCGCAACCTGTTTAATCGTGTAGAAGCCTGTTTCCCGATCGAAGATGAAGTATTAAAGAAACGTATTTACCAGCAAGGTTTATTAAATTACCTGAAAGACAATCAACAGGCCTGGTTGTTACAGGGAGATGGAACCTGGGTGCGTGCTCAAGTCGCTGAAGGTGAACAACCGCATAATGCACAGCGTACCTTGTTAGAAACCTTTAAATAACTCTATGCAAACTAAAAAGGCTGATAATTCAGCCTTTTTTATATTTTGTTAATTTTGAGAATGGATAAATGGATTCGCGAGTTTTTGATAGATTTTGCGAATAGCAGCATAAATCTGGTAATCGTGCAGACTTAATCTGTTTTGAATTTCGGCCAAAGTCAGGTCTTGGCTGAAATACTTTAAAATCTGTACTTCAGTCTGATTTAAAAAATGTATTTTTGTTTCCTGACTCACTAAATAACGGGCTAATTCAGGATGTAGGTAGGCACCACCTCGTAGGATGATTTTCAGGCCTGCTACTACTTTTGAAACAGGATGCGATGCAATCAGATATCGATCCACGCCAGATGACAAGAGTAAATTAATCATTTCAGCTGAATCATCAGCTAAAACTGCAATCAGATGAGGAATCTGGATTCGTGCTTGAATTACATTAAAATTCTTAAGCTGTACTTTCTCATGAATCTCATATAACACGAGATTGGGAAGATACTGTTCAATATGGGATTGAGCAGACAGATGATCGGTATAGGACAGCATATCCGGTTGATAACCGAGCTGTAGCAATGCAAGATCAAGATTGGAAGAGAGCGGGGGTGGATAAGGTTGCACCAATAATACGGGTGCAGGCAAAAATGAGGCCAAAGAAATCTTATCCTGAGAGTAATTAATATACAGATGTATTTTGGCTTAAATTATTATCAATGCCAATCCCCAGAAATAGGGATTTAATTTTTATATATTATAAATAGTTAAAGTTTAAAAATTGGTTTTGAATCATTTTAATTGACTGAATTTATAAAAATTAAATTTATCAGAAGACGTAGGCAATAAAAAAGGAGCAATCTAAGTGCTCCTTTTTTCTTAGGGCTTAATTAAGTTGCATCATGGGCAGTAATTTTTTGCAAAATTTGTAATAACACATCAAATTCGCTTTGTAACGGTGTGCTCTTACGAGTGACCAGCGCCAGAGTACGGCTTGGTGCAGCATTGATTGGATTGATGCGCAGATCCGGATTGGCTTTGATCATATTGGTATGCAGCGCGATTTCAGGCAACAAGGTAAAACCAAGATCAGCAGACACCATTTCGATCAACGTCGGTAATGAACTTGCTTTCAGGCGATGATCATTTTTACGCTCACCAATCGGGCAGGCACTCAATGCATGATCACGCAAGCAATGGCCTTCTTCAAGCAGCATCAGGCGAGACAGATCCAGATCTTCCAGAGACTTGGCTTGAGCCGCATTCTGGTCAGATTTGTGATGTACCAGATACAGATTCTCTTTGGCAATTTCAGCAACTTTCAGGCTACGGGTATCGAAAGGCAGCGCTAGCACCACCATATCCAGATTACCATGCTCCAGTTTCTCTACAATTTTCTCACTTTGAGCTTCATGTAAATGTAGCTGAATTTTCGGTAGCTGCTGATGCACTTCATCCAGAAATTGCGACAGGATGAAAGGGGCAATGGTTGGAATAACGCCAAGATGCAGATCACCGGTTAATGGTTCACTCATTTCACGACTTAAACGCATTAAGTCCTGAGCATCAGCCAGTAGAACACGGGCACGTGCAACCACTTGTTCACCAAGCGGCGTTAAACGTACATTCTGGCGATCGCGTTCAACAAGAACGCCACCGAGTAAACGCTCCAGCTCCATAATACCGCCAGACAAAGTTGACTGGGTAACAAATGAGCGGCGAGCAGCTTCTGTAAAATGCAGCGTCTCAGACAGTGTTACGAGGTATGACAGCTGTCTTAGGGATGGTAATGCAGCCATAGTGTCCTAATGTTTATGATTTAAAATGATCAGCAAATAATTCGCTAAGATATGGAATAAAATGCGGAGGGATATCATGCCCCATTCCATCAATTAATTCAAATTTAGCCCCTGAAATTGCTTTTGCAACAGCCTTACCATGACTAGGAGGCAGCAATCTGTCACGAGCACCATGAACCACCAGGGTCTCTTGTTGGATTTGCTTGTCCAGTTGCAGCAATGAACCCGTACATAATATTGCTAAAAACTGTTGAAGTACACCCGCTGGATGGTAACTTCGCTTATATAACTTACGGGCGGTCTGAATCGCTTCCAGATGATTCACATAACCCGGCGAGCCAATAATATTAAACAGCTTCAAGCTATGATCGACAATGCCATCTTCATCTGTGGAAGCGGGTTTGTCAATTAAACTAAAGAGTTGCTTTGGAAAAGGCGGAGGTAACAGTGGCTGGTTATTACTGGTAAACAGTAAACCCATTTTTTTAACTTTGTCAGGATAACGTGCGGCCAGAATCTGGGCAATCATGCCGCCCATAGAGGCACCGAGCACATAGACCTGACCCAGTCCCATTTTTTCAATCAGAAGATGTACATCATCTGCCATATCGTACAGCGTATAAGGCGCGCCCTGATTGCCTAAACCCAGTACAAAACGGCTCATCATTTTTAAAGTGTTTAAGCGAGGCCCTTTATGGTGAATTTTGGAAGATAAACCAATATCCCGGTTGTCAAAACGCACCAGATGATAGCCCTGATCAATGAGGGATTTACAGAAGAAGTCCGGCCAGTACAGCATCTGTGCCCCAAGTCCCATAATCAGCAGAATGGTCGGGTGTTCAGGATTTCCTCCGACTTCCACGTGCAATTCGATGCCATTGCCAAGATCGGCCTTGGTTTCACGCATGAAAGCGGTATACGGAGAATGATTGAACTGCAGGGCACTATGCATGATGTATTTCCTGATTAAAGGACATTTCGCTTAAAAAATGTCCTTTGTATTAAACATCTAAACTGTAGCTGGAATCAAGTCAGGAACCTGCTTGGTCAATGCCAGGCGTTGTTTGGCAGCAGTGGCACCGAGCAGGACAAAACCACGTAAAGTACCGCTGGCATCAAAGGCTTTGGCCAGCATACCGTCATCAAACTCTTCATTTTCCCAAGTTACTTCGACATCTACCGGAGCGGGAAGGACAGTCAATGGCGCAGCTGGTGTTTTTACAGCAACTGGCATTGCTGGATAATGGACTGCAGTATGTTCGCCATTCAATGTTTTAGACAGGGCACGAGCCTGCTGCATGATTGGCATGACATATGGCAAAAGCATTCCATTTACTTCCGCACAGTCGCCTACTGCATAAATATCCGGTTGATTGGTTTCTAGTTTTGTATTGGTCAGAATCCCGCGACTGGTATGGATATCGGCTTCTTTTGCCACAGAAATATTCGGTTGTAAGCCTACAGCAGAGAGCACCACATCAGCCACTACCGACTGGCCATTGGCAAGTGTTACCAGATAATCACCATTTTCAACTTTAGAGACTTTTTCGACTGTTGTCCCCAGTACAAAATGAATGCCCGTCTCTTCAAGATTTTGCTGGAAAGCATCTGCGACATGAGCTGGTAATAAGCGACCTAAAGGCTGGGGTGCCAGATCAATCACGGTGACCTGATGATTAGTATGCTGCAGGTCATTGGCAAATTCACAACCGATCAAGCCTGCGCCTAAAATCACCACGCGTTTATCCTCACGTGCTGCCAGATTATGACGGAAAGCTTTATAATCAGTCAGGTTATTGACCATATGAATATCGTCGCTGGCATCACCGGCAATGGCTAGGCGTACTGGATTGGCACCTACAGCTAGCACCAGTTTAGAATAATCCTGTGTGCTTTCCTGACCGTCTTTTTCTAAAGTTAGCTGATGTTGTTCAGGATGAATCACTTTGACCCAGGTGTTTTTTTCGATGCGCATTTTCAGCTGTGCTGACATTTTTTCTGCATCACCCAAAGGGATGTGTTCTGGCGCTTTGTTTCCTGCTAAAGCATTAGAAAGCGTAGGTTTTGCATAATTAGTCGCATCATCAGCACAAATCATGACAAGTTCATGGTCTGGGTTGAGTTTGCGAAACTCACGGGCAACAGCATAACCCGCCATGCCCGAACCAATGATGACGATAGGATGCATACGATTCTCCATGCTTTTTTAAATTAGTTTTTTTCAGGTATAAAGGACATAAAAAAGACCATTCAATATGGTCTTTAAAAGAACATGATTAGATTTCAATCATTTCAAAATCGACTTTAGAAACACCACAATCCGGACAAGTCCAGTCATCAGGAATATCTTCCCATTTGGTTCCAGGAACGATTCCGTCCTGAGGCCAACCTTCTGCCTCGTCATAAATCCATCCACAAACGATGCATTGATATTTTTTCATATAACTCTCCAAAACTGACCAACTGTAGCTGTCAGCTTAAAATCCACAAATGGCAAGACCCTAAAGAATATGACTTTTAATAGTAAACATATTTGGCTAAATTTTTACGCAGTTCTATTCATAAAGTAAAGCGAATAAAAGTTTAATCAGTGAAATTAACAGCAGAAAGGTCAGTCACTAGATATTTCATTACTAGAAATATATTTAAGGTGAGGCAAAGAGTTGTATTTTTAGTTTTATAAAACACGTTTCTGGCTTAGATTTTAAGTTGTAGACCAAAGTCGGGCAGAAAAAATGATTAAAATCAGTTAACTTAGACTCAGCAAAGTCTTTATTAAATATTTTTTAAAATAAATTTATATATTTAAATCAATTGGTTATTATTATTTTCTGCTTTAATATTGCACAGTCGTTGTTGTTACACATTGTTAATTTAGTTTAAAATTCACCTATTCCTTTCCTTGTTTAAAGATCTCCCATGAGCAATTTGTCTACTTCTCTGTGGTCTCACATTCGTACTGTCCAGAATTTCCCAAAACCAGGCATTTGTTTCTTTGATTTGACTCCATTATTCATGAATAATCTGGGTCCATTAACTGATGCTTTGATTGCCAGCATTCCTGAAGAAAAGCTTGCTGAAGTAGACAGCTTTGTGGCAGTGGAAGCACGTGGTTTTGTGCTGGCAAGCCTGTTGGCGCAGCGTACTGGCAAAGGCTTATTACTGGTTCGTAAAGCAGGTAAATTGCCACCTCCAGTCGTAGGTGTAGGTTATAGCCTTGAATATGGTCTGGACCGTCTGGAAATGTCTGCAGAAGTTCAGGGACAAAAAGTGATTATTGTGGATGATGTACTGGCAACTGGTGGTACATTGAAAGCAGTTCATGAATTGGCTGAGAAATGTCAGCATCAGGTTCTAGGTGCGAGCATCTTCCTTGATCTGCCAGATTTACACGGTGAATTAGGCTTGGACATCTGGTCAGTACTTGACGATAAATCCCAGCCTGAAGCTGCAGTTGCTTAAGTCTGAATGATCAAAAAAGCCCCAACTATTGGGGCTTTTTTATTGCCGGATAAAATGATATTCAATTTCCTGAATCAGGTCGTTAATCTGTTCGGGATGTTCCAGACGATGATGACCACCTTCAATGGCATGAATTTGCATATAATCTTCAAGCTGTGCCTGTGCTGCATGCATATCCAGAATTTCATCACCTAATTCCAGATAGGCCATTTGCGGAATATCATGCTGTAAATCACTGTCACAAATCGCAGGATAATCATCGCGGAAATTTGGTTGCAAGCTAGGATTCGCGATCACACAAGGGATTTGATGAGCTTGTGACATTTTTAGCGCCCAATAACCGCCCAGACTGTGTCCGACCAGAATATCCGGTTTAATGGTTTCAACCATTTCGTGGTAGAAATCGGCTACCGACTGGTAGCTCAGATTGCGATAATCCACATCTATACAATATTTATGCATTGCATCAATTGCATGAAATTTCGTGGACTGTTTTGACGAATCCAAGCCATGAAAAAACAATATTTTAGACATATTTTTACTCATTTTTATCGGACATGGCAAAGTCGTGGTCAGGGTGTTAAAACACCACCTTCTAATATGGTCATTATTGTAAAACGTCTATTTCGAGGAAGCAGTTAGCTATTGGTCTAAGCTGATATGGGATATAAAGGCAGAATTTGTGCAGAGGATTGAGGTCTTGGACTTTCATCTAACAAAAGTTGGGCAATATTCTAAAAAAACCAATCATAAAATTCGAAACTGAAAATAATGAAAATCATTTGTTTTTAAAAATTTCATATATCCAGAAATTTTTCTCAAGAAAAGCCACGTGTGGGAAGTGTTTACGCTACGATTTGATGCAGATTTCTGCTATTCTATGCAACTTCTATTTTTTAACTAATCTTATCCGAGGCAGTGATGACGCAAAATAACGCTCAATCGACTTCTGAACAAATCATTTCCGAAAACGATTTAATTGCACAGCGTCATGCCAAGTTAAAGCAGATTCAAGACCACGCAAAAGAAACTGGTGTTAGCCCATGGCCAAACACATTTAAACGTGAACATTATGCGCAAGACTTACAAGACCAGTTTGCTGATAAATCTAAAGAAGAAATTGAAGCTGGCGAACACGTTCATGTAAAAGTAGCAGGTCGTGTGATGTTGAACCGCGGTTCATTCATCGTGATTCAGGATATGACCGGTCGTATTCAGCTTTATGTTCCACGTAAAGAACTTGAGCCAGAAGTACTTGCAATGATCAAAGGCCTGGATCTGGGCGATATCATTGCGGTTGAAGGTTATATCGGTCGTTCTGGTAAAGGTGACCTGTATGTTCATATCGAGCATTTTGAATTACTGACTAAATCATTACGTCCACTTCCAGACAAGTTCCACGGTTTAACTGATACTGAAGTGAAGTATCGTAAACGTTATCTTGATCTGATCGTGAATGAAGAAACCCGTAAAACTTTTGAAGTTCGTGCCAAAGTTGTTGCCGGTATTCGTAGCTTCCTGAACGACAAACGTTTTATGGAAGTTGAAACCCCGATGATGCACGTAATTCCTGGTGGAGCATCTGCGCGTCCATTTGAAACGCATCATAATGCACTGGATATGCCGTTGTTCCTGCGTATTGCACCTGAGCTTTATTTGAAACGTCTGGTTGTGGGTGGTTTCGAGCGCGTATTCGAAATTAACCGTAACTTCCGTAATGAAGGTGTTTCTACTCGTCATAACCCTGAATTCACTATGATCGAATTCTACCAGGCGTATGCAGATTACAAAGACCTGATGGAATTGACAGAGCAAATGCTGGAAAAACTGGCAATTGATATTCTGGGTACCACTGATGTGCCTTATGGCGATGAAGTCTTTAGCTTCAAAGGACCATTTAAAAAGATCTCAATGTTTGACGCCATTCTTGAGCACAATCCACAGTTCACTCCAGAAAATGTCAATGACCGTGAGTTCCTGGCGAAATTCATTCAGGAAGAACTGAAAGAACAGGTAAAACCAGGTTTTGGTCTGGGTAAACTGCAAACCATCGTATTTGAAGAAACGGTAGAAACTCAACTACGTCAGCCTACATTCGTGACTGAATATCCAGCGGAAACTTCTCCACTAGCTCGCCGTAATGATCAAAATCCGCATATTACAGACCGTTTTGAATTCTTTATCGGTGGTCGTGAACTGGCAAATGGCTTCTCAGAATTAAATGACCCGATTGATCAAGCTGAACGCTTCCAGGCACAGGTTGCTGAGAAAGATGCGGGTGATGATGAAGCAATGCACTATGATGCTGACTTCATTGAAGCTCTGGAATATGGTCTGCCTCCTACAGCAGGTGAAGGGATCGGTATTGACCGTCTGGTGATGATCTTTGCGAATGCACCAAGTATCCGTGATGTAATCTTATTCCCGCATATGCGTCATAAACACTAATGACTTATTCGAAAAAAGGCAGTTTTTAAAACTGCCTTTTTTATGTGTTCAGTATTTATTTTAAATAAAATTAAAACCCAGCATTATTTCATTCTATTTTTTACATTTGTAATTTCATTTTTGTATTTCTTTCTCATTTCTCGAAGCGATTTATTATTTTGAAAGTCAATTAAATCTAGGGTTTCATATTATACTGATACAGTTTCGCCATTGAATATTGTTTTTGAAATATCTATGGTTAGGCAAAAATAAACTTGAGAATATTGATCCCATGTTTCTAAAAAAACCATTATTAAGTGTACTTCTTACGACACTTTCACTTCCTGTTTTTGCTCAAGGGCTGGTTCTGAATGATGCAAATCTTCGTACTGACTTGAACTGGTTAAACCAGCAAGGGGTGATCCAGATCAGTACCTCGACCTGGCCGCTCAGTGGTGATGAAATTCAACGTGCTCTATCCAATGCACAAGTGAGTAACAAAGTACAACAACGTGTTATTGATTCAGTTCTGGCAAAATTAACAGCAGACAATCAGCAGCTCAAAGTAGGCTTATTTGCGGAAAGTGATCCAAAAGATATTCCTCAAGCCTTTGGCGATCAGCAAAAGGCACAATTTCAGGCAGCTTTAGAGTTTAATGCAGGCGGCAAAAACTGGGATGCCAAACTCCGGGTTAATGCCGAAAAAGATCGACAAATTGAGAATGATCAGGATGTGAATCTGGAAGGATCTTATCTAGCAGGGAAACTCTGGAATCAATGGCTGATTGCCGGCCAAATTCCGACCTATTGGGGTCCAGGACATGATGGCAGCTTGATTCGTGGCGATGCTAGCCGCCCAGTATATGGCTTTATGGCACAGCGTGCAGAACAAACAGCTTTTGAAACTAAATGGCTGTCCTGGATTGGACCGTGGCAATATCAGGCTTTTGCAGGCCAATTGGATGATTATACTGCCGTTCCAGATGCCAAACTTATTGGCCTTCGTGTAACAGCACAACCTTTATCTTACCTGGAGCTAGGTGCTTCTCGTGCGATTCAATGGGGTGGGGAAGGACGTCCTGAAAGCTTAAGTTCATTATGGGATGCTTTTGTCGGGAATAAAGATAATGGTGGTACGGGTGAACCTGACCCATCAAACCAGATTGCGGGTTTCGATGCACGCCTGAACCTGTTTCCTTTGACACAGGTACCTATGGGCTTCTATGGGCAATATGTAGGTGAAGATGAAGCGGGTGGTCTGCCTGCGAAGAAAATGTATCTGGCTGGAATAGACTATTCTTCGACTGTAAGAAATATGCCATATCAACTTTATACAGAATGGGCAGATACACGTACTAACGGCAAGGTGCGAGGTATTTCTTATAACCATACCAATTATACTGATGGTTTTTATCAGCATGGTTATCCGCTGGCACATGCTTTAGGTGGTGATGCACAGATGGTTTCAGTAGGTGGTGATATCCGTTTTGACCCGATGAACCGTTTATCTGGGCGGGTATTGTTTGCTGAAGTGAATCAGTCTGAACGTGCAAGTTTAAATAATGCTGCTTTTGCTTTTGATGATGAAATTAAAGCACTAGATGTCACCTGGTCGCATTATATTCGTCCAGAAATGCCACTTAAAATTAATGCCTGGATAAGTGACTCAGATGTAAATGGTCAGGATGGCGGTGCCTCTATTGGAATTGAAATTCCATTAGAAAAAGGCTTGTTCAAATATTAATATTCAAGACACAACAAAATCCTGCTCATCTGGCAGGATTTTTTTATATTTTCAAAAATTACAGACAAAAAAAACGCAATGATTGGGGTTGTCATTGCGTAGAAAAAGGAAGTTTCTTTCAAAACTAAATCAAGATTAACTGTGGAGAGAGTTAAATTTGATTCCTTACTGTATGTAAATATATTAGGACTCATTCTCATGCGAGTCATCAGTATTCATGTTAATAGATGTTAAATAAGGTTAAAACTATGAAGAATCTGTGTGGAAACTTGTCTTATTTTTGCGCATTTTGGCCTTAAATAAAAAAAGCCCTTTATGAAGTAATGCCAGTCAGTTAAGCAAATATTAGTAAAATGTAGTAAAAATGAGTGTATGTAAATACGCTCATTTTTTTATGACTTTATCTGAAAATTTAGATTGCACCCTTCAACATTCTTTACCTTCACTT
>NZ_VPEG01000027.1:0-50700 GCF_013417275.1 Acinetobacter sp. YH16038
CCAGCGTTCAATCTGAGCCATGATCAAACTCTTCAGTTAAAATCATTTCGAACTTTATAAGTAAAGTTCTTAAACTTGGCTCATCAATTTTCTGACAAATATTTCTCAAATAAACTTCGAGTAATTTCTACCATTCAATCAATGAAAATAATTTCGATCAATCAACCAGTAAAAATCCACACAAGTTGTTCTTCATAATCTCTTAATGATCTTTCTAACATCTCGTCAATGCCAGAAGCTGGACTTCGATAAACTTAACAACTCAACGCTTCGTGTTTCGTTCGTTTCCGTCTATCTCGTCGGTATGGGTGCATTCTAGAGGATTTCAGAATCATTGCAACCCCCAATTCACTATATTTTTCACGTATGTATCTTTTTTCTACGAATTTCGTTAAAAAATCGCTTTTTTATCTAAATTTTGAGCATTTTTCTTCAATAAAAGCCGTATTTATTGCAATTCAATTTAAAACAGTAAAATTTATTAAGACCTGATAACTATCAAAAAACTGTGATTTTTAAATAAGACCGTACAATTTAAGGGCTGTATCCAGAATTTTCCGAAACTTTCTTATATCAGCTTACACATTTTGCTGTTTTCTATCCGACTTATAGATATGGAGCTTTCTGTAAGGTTAAGATATTAGCTGAATACAGATTTTTTCTTAACACCCGCTTTTAAGAAGCAAAAATGAGGATATGATCTTTCTAGATTTCAGATCATCCAGAAAGCTTACTTAAGCGCAGAAGAATAAGTAGAAGATTAAAATCGGTTAAGCCACATTTGAGTATCTATCTTTTACCCAATACTGCATCACTTCCTCAATCACTTCTTTCTTGCCACTATAGTCTTCAGCAGCAAATAATAATTTGGCCCGACGTGGCAGACGTTCTTTGACTAATGAAAAGAGTAAATAGTAGGAGGCAAGATCTAATTGCTGAAATAAGGCCTGTACCTGATCAAAAGATTTTTGTTTTTGCTCAGCAGATTCATATTCGAAGAGAAAACGCAAAATGAAATCGATGTCTTCATCAAACATCTGTTCAGTCTGGTATTGATACACCTTATTTACCTTTCTTTTTATAGATGGATTGAGATTCAAAGATGATTCATTTATCTCATTATAGATTTAGCTTTAATCCCAGCTGATTCATCCATCTTTGTTTTGAATTTATTGAAGATTGAACATATAGCCAGACAACACCAATAAAAAAGGAAGAGATCTCTCCCAAAATCTCTTCCTTTGAATTGAATCTTTACCCGATCCATTATGTCATTATTATAGTTATTCACATTATATTAACTTGTCTCTTTACTTAGAGACCTGATCAATTATGGAGTTGTCTGTTATTGATCATTACCCTCTAGATATGCTTTTCACGGAATCTCTAGACGAATAAATCTTATACACAAAAAACCAGAAATGCAAGCCAAATGGCAAAATTTAAATGTTGTTTTTATAAGGTTTTTTTTGAATTTCTATATTTATATAATTCATATACAGCTTAAAAAATAAAAGCAGGCCGAAGCCTGCTTTTATTTCAATAACTTAGAACCAGCCTTAGTCAACGAAGGTCACTTTTGCAATTGCTTTTTTGCTGGCCTGAATAATTAAAGTTACGTTCTCTTTCACAGAAAAAGACGCATCAACCGGTTTCCAGTCCACTTTTACAGTGCCGCGGCCTAAGGCATCTTTAGCTTGAGCAGCATTTTTGGTTAAGCCAGCTTCACGTAAAATTGAAGTAATGAAGATCTCACCACCAAATTCGCCACGTGAAATAGTCACTTCTGGCGTACCTTCAGGCAGTTCACCTTCAGTAATGATATTACCTGCACCTTTATGGGCGTGAGCGGCAGCTTCAGCACCATGGAAACGTTCCACCAGTTCCAGCGCAAGAATGCGTTTCACTTCCTGCGGGTTACGGCCTTCTTCGATTTCTTTCAGTAAGCCTTGGATTTCTTCTATAGACTTGAAGCTGAGCAGATCGAAATAACGCTCAATCAATGAATCTGGCATAGACAGTACTTTCTGATACATCGCGCCAGGTGCATCAAATACACCAATATAGTTGCCTAAAGATTTAGACATCTTGTTCACGCCATCTAGACCTTCAAGAATTGGCACAGTGATACACACCTGCGCTTCCTGGTTATAACGGCCTTGCAGAGTACGACCCATCAACAGGTTAAAAGTCTGGTCTGTACCCCCTAACTCTACGTCAGCTTCCAAGGCGATTGAGTCATAACCTTGAACCAGTGGATATAAGAATTCATGAATCGCAATCGGTTGCTGATTGTTATAACGCTTGGTGAAGTCATCACGCTCTAACATACGTGCAACTGTTTGCTGTGATGCCAATTGAATCAGGTCAGCTGCAGTTTTTTGTGCAAACCATTCCGAGTTAAACACGACTTTGGTTTTGTTTGGATCAAGAATTTTAAATACTTGTTCCTGATAGGTTTTTGCATTTTCCAGCACCTGTTCGCGTGACAATGGCGGGCGGGTTGCGCTCTTACCAGTCGGGTCACCGATCATCGCAGTGTAGTCACCAATCAGGAAGTACACTTCATGGCCCAAGTCCTGGAATACTTTTAATTTATTGATTAAAACTGTATGACCTAGGTGCAGATCCGGTGCAGTTGGGTCAAAACCCGCTTTAATTTTTAAAGGACGATTCTGCTTTAATTTCTTCAGAAGGTCTTCTTCAGAAATAATTTCGTGGGTGCCTCGTTGGATGAGGGCAAGTTGTTCTTCAGCCGGCAGGAAATTTGACATCACAAAATCCAAATAGATCAGTTATACAATTTGTGCGATATACTAACACTTTTTCAGCACATTGCAGGCTTAAGAATAATCATGACAGCGATCTATATTGGGGTAATGACCGGCACAAGCATGGATGGTGTCGATATTGTTGCTGCTTCTTTTGATCCACTTCAGCTTCATGCTACCCTCACCTTGCCTTTTGATCCCGATCTTCGTGATGAACTGATGGCGTTAACTTTGCCAGATGACAATGAAATCGATCGCATGGGCAAAGCTGATGTCGCACTGGCACAGATGATTGGTCATGGCATCAATGCGCTGATTAAAGAAAATAATTTAGATCGATCTCAAATCAAGGCGATTGGCTCACATGGTCAGACCATCCGCCATCGCCCCGAACATGGCTTTACCCTGCAAATTGGTGATCCGAATATCATTACTGAAATCACCCAGATTCCGGTCATTTCCGATTTCCGTCGTCGTGATCTGGCTGCTGGCGGCCAAGGCGCGCCTTTAGTTCCGGCTTTTCACCAAGATATTTTCCAGCATGACAGTATTCACCGTGTGATTCTGAATCTGGGCGGCATTGCCAATGTGAGTATTCTGCCGGCAGGCCAACCGGATCAGGTCTATGGCTTTGATACCGGCCCTGCCAATATTCTGATGGATGCCTGGTGTCAGCGTTATACCGGCCAGCCTTTTGATGAAAATGGTAACTGGGCAGCTTATGGCACGCCAATCCGTAGCCTATTGGACCGTTTACAGGAACATGAGTTCTTCTCAAAAGAGCCACCCAAAAGTACTGGCCGCGAAGACTTCAATCTGGAATGGCTGGATGAACAAATTGCCGACTGGCGCAATGACCTTCAATACGATGAACTTGAAGATACACCAGAGAATGTGCAAGCTACTTTAATGAAGCTCACGACCCGTGCGATTAAAAAAGCCATTTACCGTTCCGGTCTGGATACCGGTGAAGTTTATGTTTGTGGTGGTGGTGCCTATAATTCACATTTATTGGAACAGTTACGCTGGCGTTTGCGTAAACATCATTGGAGCGTACAAACCACAGCCGATCTTGGCTTAAATCCGACTTGGGTAGAAGGCACGGCTTTTGCCTGGCTGGCGATGCGTTTTATGAATCAACTCAGCGGCAATCTGCCGGCTGTGACAGGCGCATCAGGTTATCGTGTTCTGGGTACAATTACCTCTGTATAAGAGCAGCTTTAAGCTCACTATATATAGTTATAAAAAAGGTCTGCATATTTGCAGACCTTTTTTATAATGAAGAATCATATTTAGATCATGTCTAAATTCTTCCTAACGCATCATGAGTTTGGCATTTTCATTTCTAAATGCACGCAGGATTTGCTGTCCTGCGCGACCGGTCGGGCTTAAACCCAAACGGTTCTGTTCCTGACGAATCGCCTGACGGGTTTTATCCCCAATTAGACCATCTACCTCACCAATATCATAGCCACGGTTTAACAGGAATTGCTGGATCTCGCGACGTTCCGCACGTGACGTACCCGGATCATCGGTTGGCCAAGCTGCCTGGATGCTTCCTTTACCTTGTAAGCGGTCAGATAAATGTGCAATCGCTAAAGCATAACTTTCTGCTGCATTATAGCTGTAAATAGCATCAAAATTCTTAAAGACTAAAAATACCGGGCCATTTTCACCTGCAGGTGCCAATAAGCCAGCCTGAGAAGATTCTGATAAATTGCCCTGCAATAGCGAAGTACCGTCAGCGCGCACCACACCACGGTTCATCCAGCTACTCAGTGATTTTTTATTGCGTCGGCCTTCGCCTGAAACAGACATGCCTTGTGGAATTTTTACTTCAAAGCCCCAAGGTTGGCCAGTCTGCCAGCCACGTTTTTTCAGGAAATTGGCTGTAGAAGCCAGTGCATCAGGAATACTGCCGACTAAATCACGACGACCATCCCCATCAAAATCTACCGCTAGTTCATCATAGGTTGATGGCATAAACTGGGTGTGACCAAATGCGCCTGCCCATGAACCTTTTAGCTGGCTTTCATAGACATCACCACGCTGTAACAGTTTCATAGTGGTGAAGAACTCACCACGGAAATAACTTTGACGACGACCTTCACAACTCAAAGTACCCAAAGACTGTAATAAAGGATATTTCCCGGAAATGTCTCCAAAATTACTTTCTACGCCCCATACGGCTACGATGGTTTCTGCCGGCACTCCATAGGCTGCGCTAATCCGGTTTAATACCTCACGATGTTGCTGCAGTTTTTGTCGACCCAGTTGTACACGTTCTTCATCCACCAGTCCGGACAGATAATCCCAGATCGGAGTCGAAAACTCAGGCTGATAATTCAGCTTTTCAATCACAGAATAATCGGGTGTTAAATTTTGCGTATAACGATCGTAGGTTGAACCACTTACGCCTTGTGCAATCGCCTGACTGCGCAAATTGGCAAGACAATTCTGAAAATTATTTTGGGACGCATAATTGACGGGGCTGCTCGGAACAGAGGATATATCCGTTGATGTCACACGCTGACCATTAATAATCAGTTCTGCCTGTGCCTGTGTAGCAGCTAAAACCAAAGAACCAACAAAAAGTGCAAGCCGTTGCATAAGACCCTTAAATATTTAGATTTTGAATTATGTTTCTACCTTAGCAGCTCATGACGAAAATTAAAGCGCCAATGCGTAAATTTAAATTCATAATTCCTACACTTTTGAATTCATTTTGTAGCTTTTAAATTTAAAAACTTATCCACAAGTCCATTTTAAATTCAAATCAGGCTCATTTTTTTAAATTTAAATTCAAAACTCAGGAAATTACTTTTGAATTTAAAAATTTATTGTGGATAACTTGTCTTTAGATTAGGACTGCTCAATCAGCCAAAGGCTTCTGGTATATAGTATTTCTATTTTAAATTCATTTTTATTAGAAGTAACTATATTTAAATTCAGAACTTTGAATTCATTGATCAGCTTTTAAATTTGAATTCATATTTTTGAATTTAAATTTAAGCAGCGAAGTTTAAATTCAAAGTTCATTTTTAAATTTGAATTTATTTTTATGAATTTAAATTCAAAATCTATTTCCAGTTTTAAATTCAAACTCAATATTAAGTTTATCCACAAGTGAATAACCCAGAATTCAGCCCAAAATAGCAGCGAATTAAATTATTATATTTATACTCAATTGATCAGTTTATAAGCAATTGATTTTAAAAATGATCCGACCAATGGCAGGGGATTTTTAAAGAGGCGCAATCATGCCTGAATCTGGACAAATAAAAAAGCGATCACCGAAGTGATCGCTTTTTTTATCAGCAGCTTAAAGCTTAGATGGTCATATCTTCGCTCAATGCCAATGGATTCGGTAAAATCTTCGCCAGTTGACGGCATAAAGTGGTCAGCTGAGCGCTGTCTGTGGGCATCAAAGTGATGTGACCAATCTTGCGACCTTCACGTTCTGTTTTATTGTACAGATGCAGGTGTGCGCCTTCTAAAGTCAGGACATCTTCAGATTTGGGATGCTGACCGATAATGTTCACCATCACGGTTGGACGCACCACTTCAGTTGAACCCAGTGGCAGACCTGCGACCGCACGAATATGGTTTTCAAACTGCGAGCAGACAGCGCCTTCAATCGACCAGTGACCTGAGTTATGCACACGTGGTGCCATTTCATTTGCATACAGGCCTTTGTCTGTCACAAACAGCTCAAGGGTCAAGACACCCACATAATTCAAGTGATTGAGCAGGCGAGTGATGTAATCCTGCGCGACTGGCTGCAGATCCGCACTATTGGGTGCCGGAACGATGGAATGCGACAGGATGCCGTTATGGTGATGATTTTCAGCCAATGGCCAGGTTTTGACATCACCATTTTGACCACGTACCGCAATGATGGATACTTCACGCGAGAAAGTCACAAAACTTTCGGCAATCAATTCACCAGCAGGGCCGAGTTCCGCCCAGGCCTGATCAATCTGATCTGCTGAACGTAGAACGAACTGGCCTTTGCCGTCATAACCACCACGAGAGGTTTTTAGCACGATCGGTAAGCCAAGCTCAGCAACGGCCGCCTGCAAGCTTTCGACTGAAGTCACCGCTTTATATGGTGCAACCGGAATTTCCAGTTCATCAAATAGTGCCTTTTCAGACAGACGATGTTGTGCAATAGCTAAAGCCTGACGAGGCGGATGCAGATCTTTGTTTTGCGTTAAAACGTCGACATCAGCTAGGGGTGTATTTTCAAACTCCAGGCTGAAGACATCTGCGCTATTGATGAAATCCTGCAAGCCATTTACAGCTTTTGTTGAGAAAACCGGACCCAAAGCCGCAGAAGGGCAGTCCGTATTGGCTTCAAAGAACGTACATTGAATATTTAGAGGTAGTGCGGCTTGTGCCATCATCCGGCCTAGCTGGCCGCCACCAAAAATACCGATGGTTTTATCCATTGTGTTTGATCCCGTATTAAGCTTGGACTTACATTTGACCTGGAATATTATTACTTGCGACTTTCTCGGTTTGTGCCGCGCGGAAATCTGCGACATTTTTTGCGATCTCTGGACGGGTTAAACCTAAAATCTGTGCTGCCATAATGGCTGCATTGGTTGCACCGGCAGGACCGATCGCCAATGTTCCTACGGCGATACCCGCTGGCATTTGCACGATAGAAAGCAATGAATCGACACCATTTAAGATCGAAGATTTGACGGGTACACCCAGTACTGGCAGATCAGTTTTGGCTGCACACATACCTGGTAAATGCGCTGCACCACCTGCACCGGCAATAATCACCTGAATACCACGATCACGCGCTTGTTCAGCATATTCAAACAGACGGTCCGGGGTACGGTGTGCGGAAACGACTTCGGCTTCAAATGGGACACCAAGCTGCTTGAGCATATTGGCAGTGTGTTCGAGAGTTGCCCAATCTGATTGAGAACCCATGATAATACCTACGAGAGGAGTATCTTGTGCAGCAGCCGCATTCATTGCAAATTTTCCAGAGATTAAAGTAAGAAAGATAAATCTCGACGAGAGAGCCAAGCTTGAATAGGAATGCATATTATAGACTGATTTTTCAGCTTCATAAAATTTAACGGTCAAAGCAAGGCTCGATTTTTCTTATTTTTTTAGCAGATTCTTAAAAACTGGAATAAAAATAGGGAAGTAGTGGCTAGTAGATGATTTCAAGAACTGCGGAATACAAAATAGACACAACCACAGAGACATAGCGCCGCCCATAAATAATCCAGTTTAAACGGCTGTTTGAACAGGAAGATCATAAAGGGAACAAAGACCAGTAGAGTGACGACTTCCTGAGTAATCTTCATTTGACCCACCGCCAGTCCCTGTTGGGCTAATAATTTGGTCGCTGGAATCATCAGGCTATATTCAAACAAGGCAATGGCCCAGCTAAATAAAATCGCCTGCCACAGCGGTGCATCATGCGGCAGGAATTTGAGATGTCCGTACCAGGCCAAGGTCATAAAACAGTTGGCAATCACCAGAAGAAATAGAGCCGGTAGCATCTGCATGCACTCTGCAAAAAGTTCGGGCTTATTTTACGATTTATTTTGCCAAAAGATATTCCGGAAGCTTGAAAATTTCCCTGAATTTGTCTGTGAAACAGGATTTAAAAAATCCCGCAGGAATGCTTGAACTTTGACTATCTTTTCGGTCAAAGCCTTGCTATCGTTGCTTGCAAATCGAATAAATCATGGCAACAGCACCAGTACAAAGTGATGTGTCAGGCAAAATGGAGTGAAGTAGATGCATCTGCATATTTTGGGTATTTGTGGCACCTTTATGGGTTCACTGGCATTACTGGCACGTGATCTGGGCCATAAGGTGACAGGATCGGATCAAAACGTTTATCCACCGATGTCGACCCAGCTGGAAAATGCAGGCATTACTTTAATGCAGGGCTACGACCGCAGCCATTTACAGCCGCATCCGGATCTGATCATTGTCGGCAATGCCATGAAACGTGGTATTGATGCTGTAGAATATATGCTGAATGAAGGCCTGCCTTATATTTCAGGTCCACAGTTTCTGGCTGATCATGTCTTGCAAGGCAAACACGTGCTGGGTGTCGCCGGAACGCATGGCAAGACCACAACAACAACCATGCTGGCTTGGGTACTGGATCAGGCCGGTTTAGAACCTGGCTTCCTGATTGGCGGTGTACCGCTTGGCTTTTCAGAAAGTGCGCGTCTCGGTGGAGGGAAATACTTCTGTGTCGAAGCTGATGAATATGATTCTGCTTTCTTCGACAAGCGTTCCAAGTTCGTGCATTACCATCCTAAAACTGCGATTCTGAATAATCTGGAATTTGATCACGCCGATATCTTTGATGATCTGGCAGCGATCCAGAAACAGTTCCACCATTTAGTGCGTACCATTCCAAGTGAAGGCCGCATTATTACGCCAATTACTGAAACGAATATTGATGAAGTGCTAGAGCAGGGCTGCTGGACGCCTGTGGTTCGTACTTCATTAGATGCCAATGAAAAATCTGAGCTTTATGCTGAACAGCTTTCAGAAGATGGTTCTCACTTCAAGGTACTCCAATACGGTATCGTGAAAGGCGAAGTGAAATGGAATATGACGGGTCAGCATAGTGTAGCCAATGCACTGGCAACGATTGCTGCTGCTGAACATGTCGGTGTCTCTATTGAAACGGCTTGTGAAGCACTTTCAAACTTTGGCGGTGTTAAGCGCCGTATGGAACTGCTGGACACTGTACGCGGCATTGAAGTCTATGATGACTTTGCCCATCACCCAACCGCGATTGATACCACCCTTGATGGCGCACGCAAGCGTCTCGGTGAACGTAAGCTGTGGGCAATTATTGAACCACGTTCCAATACTATGCGTATGGGCAGTCATAAAGATGGCTTGGCACATTCCGCGCGTCTGGCGGATGAAGTGATCTGGTATCAACCTGAAGGTCTGGACTGGGATCTGCAACCGGTAATTGACGCTGCGCCAAATAAAGCTGTAGTCGCACGTACTCTGGATGAGATTATCCAGACCGTAGTGGCTGAAGCAGGTGAGGGCGATGCGGTGGTAATCATGTCCAATGGCGGTTTTGGCGGGCTACATCAGAAACTGATTAGCGCTTTAAAAGCTTAAAAATTTATATAAAAAAGCCCGTAATAGCGGGCTTTTTTATTTTAAACATTAAATTCGCTTTCTATCTTTTTTAAGAAAATTAAACTTCATTCAAGTTCAAATCAACTTTCTTATTTCACTATTAAAACAGCTAAAATTTATCTTTTTTCTTTTCATTATTTTTTGTTGCAATCTGGATATAAGACTCATTGCAGTCTTTGAGTGCCCTAGGCACAATCAATAAGAACAACAGTATTTCGATCCTCTTTTATCCTTCACCCTCCTGATGATTTTCCAGGCTGTAAAGGCAGCAAAAAAATAGCTTTATCTCTCTTGTTCAGACCCTCATTTCCTTAGGAGATCTGTCATGACAACAATGAAAGCCATGGTGTATTACGGCGCCAATGATATTCGTTTTGAAGAACGTCCTATTCCCCAAATTCTGCAACCTACTGATGCCATTATCAAACTTAGCAAAGTCACCATTTGTGGTACCGACCTCGGGATCTGGAAAGGTAAAAACCCCGAAATTGAAGAGGTCGCAAAAGAAAAAACCGGCAGCTTTAATGGCCGGATTCTCGGTCATGAAGGTATTGGTATTGTGGAAGAAGTCGGTTCTGCAGTTCAAAACTTTAAAAAAGGTGATCGGGTGATTATTTCCTGTGTCAGCCGCTGCGGCACCTGCGAAAACTGTCA
Source organism: Acinetobacter sp. YH16038 (assembly GCF_013417275.1). NCBI lineage: Bacteria > Pseudomonadati > Pseudomonadota > Gammaproteobacteria > Moraxellales > Moraxellaceae > Acinetobacter > Acinetobacter sp. YH16038. The sequence goes on from NZ_VPEG01000027.1 coordinate 10,584, forward strand.
GAAACAGCTATATGCCCATTGTAGAAACGAGGGTGGCTGGATCATGGGCTATATGATTGACGGCACTCATGCCGAATATGTCCGAACCCCATTTGCCGATACTTCTCTCTATCACCTACCAGAAGGTCTGAATGAAGATGTTGCGGTCTTTCTTTCAGATATTTTACCGACCTCACATGAAATTGGTGTGCAATATGGTCAGGTCAAACCGGGAGACAATGTGGCGATTGTCGGTGCCGGCCCAATCGGCATGAGTGCCTTGCTCACTGCTCAGTTTTATTCTCCAGCCAATATCATCATGGTCGATGTCGATGATAACCGGCTGGAATTTGCCAAAACTGTCGGTGCCACCCATACCGTGAATTCAGCCAATGAGGATGCTATTCAACGTGTACTGGACCTCACTGATGGAAGAGGAGTGGACTGTGCCATTGAAGCGGTGGGCCTGGAAGCCACCTGGAATATTTGCCAGCATATTGTGAAAGAAGGCGGACATCTGGCCAATGTCGGTGTACATGGTAAATCCGTCAATTTTGAACTGAATAAACTCTGGATCAAGAACCTGACCATAACCACAGGCCTAGTCAATACCAATACCACCGGGATGCTGCTCAAGACCTGCTGCTCCGGCAAACTGCCACTGGAAAAACTGGCCACCCATCACTTCAAGTTTGCTGAATTTGAAAAGGCCTATGATGTGTTTAAACATGCCTCTGACGAAAAGGCTTTAAAGGTCATGATTGAAATGACTTAGATCATCATTGGCAACAAAAAAGTCCGCTATGCGGACTTTTTTATTTTTTAGCATCAATTAAAAATAGGGAATATAACCACGCTGTTTATAACCTTGAGGAGAAGCAAGATTGGCCTGATTTTCATCCAGACGATAGAGCAGTTCCAGGAATCCACCCAGTTGTTCCTGTTGCAGTGCATGAGGTTCAAACTGGTCTAAACCAAAACGTGAAAATAAAGAAGAAATTTCACTATGTTTATGGACATATTTCATCGACCACTCCGAGAAATGTGGACGTTCTACCGTTGCATCCTGAAAGCGAAGCACCTGATGATGGCGTGGATCACGGCAAATACTCTGAAACAGATTTTCTACCACCTCTGCCTCACCTTCCAGACATTGAAAAAACTTGCCGTGGGAATAATATAAAACCCCGTTAATTTGGTGAGCTTTATTAAATTTTCTCGCTACAGATAATATATCGCTAAGATCCTGTAATAACTCTTGTTCAGATTCTATCCGCTCACTAGCGTAGCAAAGCTGTAGCATAAGGTCATCTCACTGAAGAAAGAATTAAAAGCATAATTTAATCAATTATTTTAATTTAAGTCGATCATTTTTTAATCAAATATCCGTTTTTGCTTACATTGTTTTAGGTTTGCTTTTCCAAAGAAAACTTCTAACAATTACCTCCTGAGAGGAAATCAATGATTTCAGATATATAGCGATAATGATGAAGGAGTGAAACCTGATGTTAAAAGATCTGATTTTCACTGTAGCGTTGTTGTGTATATGTTTTATGCTTTTGATTATGCTGAATGAGATGGCCTTGACGACCGAGACCAACATTCTGCTCAGTTCAGTTTTTGTAGGCTGGACGCTTTTACAGTTTGTTCGCCGTCGTATGTTTTTTTATATCAGTGTAAGCCTGATGATAGGAATACTTACGCTGTTAGGCAAATATGAAGAAGTGTTATGGAACAGCATAGGCCTGATGGCAGGTTATGGCGTATATAACCTGCTGCAGCGTATTTCTGTACCTGCATTTAAAGGCAAATTACAACATATCTCTATCTTGGATAAGTTTAATTCAATTGCTAAATAGCAGCTGCCACATCCTGTAGGCTGCGATCACGTTTAAACATGACATCTACATAGGAACACTGGGGAATAATTTTTAAGCTATTCTTGCGGGCAAAGTCGACCAGTACATCCAGCATTTTGCGTGCTACGCCTTGACCGCGTAAGGAATTATCTACCCAGGTATGATCAGCCACGATGGTCGATGCTTCTTGCCACTGATATGTAATTTCAGCAAGACGTCGACCATCTTCCTCCATAAAAAATACACCGCCGCGTTTTGAATCTTGATGTTGAATGTCCATACTGAAGGCTGATCTCTTAATAAAATTATTGGTTTATTTAATTTAAAACATCTTCTTAAAGAAATAATATGAATTATTGTTAAGTTTTTAATATTGTATGAAATTTTTTATTTTCTTTCATCATTTCCTGTGATTTTTTTCAAATATTGATAACTTTTTATTTCTCTATTTTGCCTGATTGAGGGTGATGCAGTTTGAGTCATCACATATCACCCCAAAAATTTAATTTTAGCTACTCCCTAATTGAGAAAGACAGGATTAGAATGCAGCATCTTTTTGCATGCAACTTCGTATGTCTGACTCATCTTCCGCTTCTTCCGTCACCAAGCAATGGATTGGTGTCATCGCTTTAGCCTGCGCGGCTTTTATTTTTAACACTACTGAATTTATTCCTGTGGCCTTACTGAGTGGAATCGGGCAAAGCTTTGCCATGTCCGCCACTCAGGCCGGCATCATGCTGACCATTTATGCCTGGATCGTGGCCCTACTATCTCTTCCGATCATGCTGCTCACCAAAGCCATAGAACGGCGTTTTCTACTGATGCTGGTCTTTGCGGTCTTTATTTTAAGTCATGTGCTGTCCTATTTTGCCTGGAGTTTTAGCACGCTGGTGATCAGCCGGATAGGGATTGCCATCGCACATGCCTTGTTCTGGTCGATTACCGCTTCACTCGCGGTTCGGGTCGCACCGAAAGGTAAAGAGTTTCAGGCACTTGGTTTATTAGCCACAGGAACGGCGATGGCGATGGTGCTCGGTATTCCATTTGGCCGGATGATTGGTGAGGCGTATGGCTGGCGTAATAGTTTTGCCCTGATTGCGTGTCTCGCATTGATCATTTGCCTGATTCTGGCCAAAACCTTGCCATTGCTTCCAAGTGTCAATTCAGGCTCCCTCAGCAGCTTAAAAAGCCTGATCAAACGTCCAAGCCTGATGCTAGTCTTTACCCTCACCATTCTGGTGATTACGGCGCAGTTTACCGCTTATAGCTATATTGAACCATTCTCCCTGAATATCGCCCGCTTTGATTCAGCCCAGACCACAACTTTACTTCTGGTTTATGGCGGAGCAGGATTCCTGGGTTCTTATCTGTTTGGCCGCTTTGCCGCACAGTTTCCGAAAATGACTATTCCTGCTTTTACTTTTGGACTGGTTATTTCCATGCTGCTGTTATTACCACTGTCGAGCACAGTCACAGGTCTGTCTGGCTTATCTCTACTATGGGGTTTGAGCATCATTGGTTTCAGCTTGGCTCTACAATCCAAAACCCTGAACCTGGCTGCAGATGCCACAGATGTTGCCATGGCCATTTATTCAGGCCTGTATAACGTCGGGATTGGCGGAGGAGCTTTGCTTGGCAGTATGGTCACACTTCAGATCGGGCTATCGAGCATTGGCTGGGTAGGCGCAGGGCTGGCGATTCTTGGATTTCTGCTTAGTCTTTATTTGGTTCAGCGTTTGGACTTTCTGCCCAAAGCTGCTGATTAAACGCTGCTTTTTGTAAAATAATTTGTGATTATACATAAAATCTGTCATGCTCATTTGATATTGAGCAATTGCTCAAACAGAATTGAGTTTGAACAAGGGGAGTAGCCTCCTCCAAACGTTTAAGAATGAAGTTTCAGTTTTTGAACGTGTCAGAATATCGTCATTACACTTTGCAAAAAGTCGGTATCTGAGCATCTTGGAATGCGACTGGATCTCATCCAGTAGAGCACAAAGATGTAGGCAAGACCTTGATCATGTTGTTATAGATGTATTTCATCTGGCAGCAGGTCAAGGTTTTTTTATGGCCGATTGTCAGATGTGGAGAATTCCCATGGAAACAATTGGTACACCTTGGCTGTATCTGGCTTTTTTCATTATCGTTGCAGTGATGCTGGTCATCGATTTTATCGGCTTTAAGCATCAGCACGGACAGCCCACCAAAGTCCGCACTGCCGCCTACTGGAGTGTTGCCTGGGTCAGTGTAGCGACTCTGTTTGGCGGTGCATTATGGCTGTATCTGGAACAGACTTCAGGTGCTGCTCTGGCAAACCAGAAGGTGATGGAATACTTTGCCGGTTATTTGCTGGAAAAATCTCTGGCAATTGATAATGTCTTTGTCTGGCTGATGATCTTTGCTGCCTTTGCTATTCCTCCTGCACTGCAACGCCAGCTGCTGCTCTATGGCGTTTTGGGTGCCATTATTCTGCGGACCATCTTTATTTTTATTGGCGCATGGTTCGTACAGGAGTTCTCGTGGATTCTGTATATCTTCGGTGCTTTTCTGGTTTATACCGGTTTTAAATTCCTGCGCGGCCAAGGAGAAGAGCATACCGATATTGAAGATATGGCAGTTCTGAAATGGCTACGCAAACATATCCGGATTACGCCGCAAATGCGTGGCAATAAATTTTTTGTGCATCAGAACGGTGTCCTGTGGGCAACGCCATTATTTCTGGTGCTGATTCTGGTGGAAGCTTCTGATGTGATCTTTGCGGTAGACTCGATCCCAGCCATTTTCGCTGTCACCACCGATCCCTTTATTGTTTTAACAGCGAATCTGATGGCGATTCTGGGTCTGCGTGCCATGTTCTTCCTGCTCGCTGGTGCTGCATCAAAAATGTACTATCTGCCTTATGGCCTCGGGATCATTCTGGTCTTTATCGGCTTCAAGATGCTGATGCTGGAAGTATTCCATATGCCGATCTGGATTTCCCTGAGCTTTATTGTCATTGTGCTGACGATTACCGCCTGGTTATCAATCCGTCATAGCAAAAAATACAATGAAACAGCGCTATAAATAATTGCTTCGTCATTCCTGATAAGTCCGCAAAATGCGGGCTTCTTTTATTTCAGGCCAGTGATCGTTTTAGCTACTTTAATGAACATCATTTTCTTTATTTAAATCTAATTTAAAAATCTCGTGATAATTGCTTTGATCTTGGCCGCTATTTTGCATTGTTAAAATTTGGGGATTTTTAGTTGTGTATTTCCCATACAGGCTAGAACTTTTCAGCTACAATCAATCGAAAAAATTACAAAGTGCAGGTTTTCAATGTCTTCTTACATTGCGACGACAGCTATCCGTGGTCGTTTCCTCGATATCCAGAATACAGTTGCCCAAGCACGTGAAATTCACGACCAAGTGCGTTATATAGAAGATGGTTTACTCATCATAAAAAATGGAATAATCCAGTGGTTTGGTTCCTGGCAGGAAGGTCAGCAGCAGCTCCCTGAAGGTCTGGATATTACTTATTATCCTGAACAGCTCATCATTCCGGGTATGATCGATACCCATATCCATTTCCCGCAAACTGAAATGGTCGGTGCTTATGGGGAACAGCTACTAGAATGGTTAAATACTTATACCTTCCCGACTGAGATCCAGTTTCAGGATCCGGCGTATAGCCAGAAAATTGCACAGTTCTTTATTCAGGAATTGCTGAAAAATGGTACAACCACAGCTTTGGTGTTCTGTACCGTTCATCCAGCCTCGGTAGAAGCACTGTTCGAAGCGGCTACAGCACAGAATATGCGTCTGATTGCCGGTAAAGTGCTAATGGACCGCCATGCACCTGAAGCCCTGACGGATACTGCAGAATCTGCCTATAGCGACTCTAAAGCCCTGATTGAGAAATGGCATGGTAAAGGACGTAATCTTTATGCGATTACGCCACGTTTTGCTCCGACCTCAACGCCTGAACAGCTGGAAAAAGCAGGGCAGTTAAAAGTCGAATATCCAGATGTTTATATCCATACTCATCTCAGTGAAAACAAAAATGAGATTGCCTGGGTAAAAGAACTCTTTCCGGAACGTGAAGGCTATCTGGATGTCTATCATCATTATGGGCTGACCGGCGCTAAATCCGTATTTGCGCATTGTGTGCATCTGGAAGAAGGGGAGTGGGATTGTATGCATCAAACCGACTCTGCGATTGCCTTCTGTCCAACCTCAAACCTGTTCCTGGGTAGCGGTTTATTTCCACTGAAGAAAGCCTGGGATAAAGGCGTGAAAGTCGGCTTGGGTACTGATATCGGGGCAGGAACCTCCTTTAACCAGCTCCAAACCCTAAATGAGGCTTATAAAGTGCAACAGCTGCAAGGAGAAAAACTTTCGGCTTTTGAGTCGCTATATCATGCGACCCTAGGTGGTGCGAAAGCCTTAAGTCTGGATGACCGCTTGGGGAATTTCAATGTGGGCAAAGAAGCAGACTTTGTGGTGCTGGATCTTAATGCCACCGCTTTACAACAACTACGCCAGAGCAGGGCCAAAAATATTGAAGATACCTTTTTTGCACTGACCATGCTGGGGGATGACCGTAATATTGCAGCAACCTATGTCTATGGACAGGCTGTCTATGTCAAGGCCCAATAAATCGCGTCAGCGTAGGATCATTTTGGCTGCAATCTTCGCCGTCTGTGCTTTTGCGCTGAAGAGAGATTCACAGCAGCCCGAAAATTGATTACATTTACAGCAAGTAAAACAGGTGCATCTCAAGCAAGGATGTATTAAAATTGCTGCAATTCAGGTGTTGCAGGTCAACACCTTTTTTATTTTGCTATTTTTATTTTTTAGGTATCTACCCATGACCGTTCAAATGAGCGTAATGATTTCCGCTGAAGAAATTCAAGCTAAAGTCAAAGAGCTTGGTGCTAAAATCGATGCACACTATGCCAATAGTGACAAAGAGCTTGTACTTATCGGTTTGTTACGCGGTTCAGTGATTTTCATGGCAGACTTGTGTCGTGCCATTACCAAGCCACATGAACTCGACTTCATGACTGTATCCAGCTACGGCGGCGGTACGATTTCGAGCCGTGATGTCAAAATCCTGAAAGATCTGGACGGTGAAATCCGTGGTAAAGATGTGCTGGTGGTTGAGGATATTATCGACTCAGGTAATACCTTAAGCAAAGTCCTGGAAATCCTGCAAACCCGTCAGCCAAACTCAATTGAACTGTGCACTCTGGTGAGTAAACCTTCACGTCGTGAAATCGAGCTGGAAGTAAAATTCCTGGGCTTTGAAGTCGAAGACAAGTTCATTGTTGGTTATGGCCTGGACTATGATCAAAAATACCGTCATATTCCATTTATTGGTGAAATCGGTCTTTAAGAACCGGTTTAAAAGAAGTGGCTTCGTGCCACTTTTTTTTATTTCTTGAATCATTTCAGTAACACAGCAAACAAAAACGCAACAGCCCGTTGCAGGACATGACTTTTTTCAGTGCTTTTCTTGCCGCAAGATAAACCTGATGTAAAAACAAAGACATGATAACAAGGAGTATGCTGATGTGGTCAATTATCGTTGCAATTGTAGTGGGTTTTATTGCGGGTCTGGTTGCACGCGCGATTCATCCTGGTGATGACAAGGCTGGATTCATTGTTACGACCCTGTTGGGGATTGCCGGTTCACTGGTTGCGACCTTTGCCGGGCGTATGCTGGGCTTGTATTCCCAAGATTCTGCCGCAGGCTTTATTGCCTCAGTGATTGGTGCTGTAGTCATCCTGTTTATCTATAATATGGTGACCAAACGCAAACGAATCTAAGCCCTGCTTGGAATAAGTTTCTTTCATAAAAAAAGAGCACTGGTTTAAGTGCTCTTTTTTTATTTATTGAGCATAGTCAGAATTTTACAGGCCGAATTCTTTGAAACCTTGTTCAATCTGTTCTGCTGGCTGAGCGCCCATGACTTTAAAACCATTCGAGAAAATAATCGCTGGTGTGCCATTTACACCGAGTGATTGTGCCAGCTGTTTATTACGTTCAATCGGGTTGGCACAGCTCTTTTTCGATTTAGGTTGTATACCTTGACCAATCAGGTCTTCCCAAGCCTGTGCTGGATTTTTTTCACAATAAACCTGTTTGGACGGCGCAATTGACTGCTGTTTTAAAGGCAGAATGAAGGTATAAATCGTGACATCTTTGAGTTTTTTCAGCTCTACTTCAAGTTGTTTACAATACGGGCAATTTGGGTCAGAAAAGATGGCAAGCTGACGTTTTCCTGTCCCTCTGACTGATTTAATCGCATCCTGTAGCGGTAACTTTTTCCAGTCGACACTGTTTTGTTTGAGTAATAAATCCTGAGTCAGATTATGCTGGTCCTGGATACGAAACATTGAACCGGCTAGGAGATGCTGGGCATCTTCATTCAGATAGACAATCTGCCCCTGCATGGAACCGCTATAGATTCCTTTCATTTCGGTAGGCTGAATATTTTCAATTTTTAGGTTGGGACTGTTTTTTGCCAGATTGGCTTTAACCGTATCCACATTGGCAAAGCTAAGGCCAGGGAAGAGGGTCAAAGCCAGCAGCATATTTCTTATTTGCATGAATGTCCTGCTCAGGTGCAAGTTAAATGTGTTTCGATTTTAGTCTTTTTAAAAAGAAAATTCTGACTATTTTATGTAGCCTGATGTTCAAATCGAACTGATCAATCAATCATGTTTCACGTGGAACATTGCCCCTTTAATGCTGATTCACTTCCACCGAGATATGCACAATTTCTTCATGAATAGAGATCGCCTCACGGATTTGATCAGCACTAATGGGGATTCCCGTTTGAACGGCAACAAAACAGGAAAATTTACCTTTACCGACTCTCGATACATGCAGGTCAGTTAAATGCAGATCATTCCCATATTCAGCAATGACTTCACGTATTTCTTCGACCACTGGGGCATCCATATCGGCATCCAGTAAAGTCTTGGCACTTTGCTTTAGCAGGCCAATCGCCCAGCGTGCGATCAGGATTGAGCCGACCAGTCCCAGTACTGCATCGAGAAAATCCCAGCCCATATATTTTCCAGCAAACAAGGCAATAATGGCCAGAACAGAAGTCACGGCATCAGCAACCACATGCAGAAAGGCCGCTTTATGGTTCAAGTCATGATGACCATGATTATTATCATGCTCGTGATGGGAATGTCCGTGATGATGATCATGGTGATGGTGCCCATCATCATGCAGCAACCAAGCACAGGCCAGATTAATCAATAGTCCTAAAATCGCGATTGGAATGGCTTCGCTATAATGAATCTGAACTGGCGAAAATAGACGTTCTACTGAATGAATCGCCATAAAACCGGCTACTACAAGCAATAAAATTGCACTGCTATAACTGGCCAGAATTTCAATCCGCCAAGTACCCATATTAAAGCGGGGATCATTCGCATAATGGCGGGCCGCTTTATAGGCAAAGTAAGCTAGTCCCAAGGCCAATACATGCGAGCCCATATGCCAGCCATCAGCAAGTAAAGCCATTGACTGGAAGATCCATCCCCCTAATACTTCCAGCACCATCATGACGGCAGTCAGAATCGTGGCAAACAGAATCTTTTTCTGTGCGAGTGGATTACCTTCATCAAATTGATGGCTGTGCGAATCGGCGTTATGTTTTTGCATAAAAGGGAACTATTATTAATACTCCCCCCTAGTATATTTATTTTTGGAGATTTGTGGTGAGTCATGTACATGATGATAAAAAAATATTAAACCGGGTACGGCGCTTGCAAGGTCAGATGAACGCTGTAGAGCAGTCTCTCCTGAATCCTGAAGCAGGTTGTATTCAGGTCCTGCAACAGGTTGCAGCCGTTAAAGGTGCCATAAACGGTTTGATGAATGAATTGATCGAAACCCATTTAAGAGAGCATGTCATTGGAGAAGCTGTGGTTAATGAAGAAGAACTGGCTGAGTTTTTAAAATTATTAAAGCGTTATGGCTAATTGTTTAGTTCAACATTTTTGTTTTCTTTACAGCAAGATAATTGACCGCTTTTTCATCTAACCGATACACTGCCACCCATTCTCTTCTTTCTTCCACATCATTCTTTTTAAAATGTGGTGAAACTTTTACGGCAGCTACATGACAGAAAATATCTCATGGCGACCTTTCGCCATGGTCAGTCTTGCATTGATTATGGGTACCATCGGTACAGCACTGGCAAGTCCGCTTTATCCCATTTATCAACAGATCTGGCATTTATCGCCAAGCCAGATTACCTATATTTTTGTCGCCTATATGTTTGGCTGTCTGGGTACCTTATTATTCCTGGGGCGTACCAGCAACACGATTGGTTTCTTAAGAACGCTACAAATTGGTCTGGTATTTATTAGCATTGGCTTGGTCATTTCAGTCTTTGCCGAGAATGCGCTGATTTTGTCGGTGGGCCGTTTTATCATTGGTATTGCTTCAGGCCTGATGACCACTTCAGCAATGCTAGGCATGATGCAAACCATTCCAGAGACTCATAAGCAGCTTGCACCGCAGCTGGTATCGATTCTGACTGCGGTTGGCTTTGGTCTGGGTCCTTTGGTCGGCGGAATCATTGCGCAGTTTTCTCAGATGCCACTGATTACTCCATATCTGCCTATTATTTGGGGGGCAGTGCTGTGTTTTGTCGGATTATTCTGGCTAAAAACCCCTGCTTTTGAACGTCAGCCTTTTAGTATTGCACCGAAATTACTGCGTCCTGAACCTCAATATCATGCTGTGTTCATGATTGTGGGATTAACTGCATTTAATGCCTTTGCTGCTTTCAGTTTATTTGCTTCACTGTCACCGTCTTTTGTGCAGGATATCTTGCCCTGGCATGGTCCTTTGGTCAGCGGTACCGCCATTACCTGTATTTTGCTGATTTCTGCTGTGGTGCAGTTCTTTGCTAAAGCTGTTCCTGCAAAGAAATGTCTGAATATTGGCTTGATGATTATGCTGGTGAGCTTGGTTAGTCTTGCTCTTTGTATGATCCTTAAAGCAAGTATCTTGTTCTTCGCCAGTGATATCTTATTCGGGATTGGACATGGTTTTGCCTTAATGGGCGCATTCGGTGTGATTCATGCGATCACAACCTTGCAAAATCGGGCAGCCGTGATGTCGACTTACCTGTTTATTGGCTATTTGGGCACGATTGTGCCGATTATCGCGGTGGGGTATCTGGCTGATCACTTCGGCTTAGGATTTGCCGTGATCAGCTTCTGTGTAGTGATCAGTGCACTCTGTCTAATCTTGTGGTTATGGCATCAAAAACTGCAGATAAAAGCCTAATAAAAAAGCCCTCGAATGAGGGCTTTTTTATTTTTTAAATATTATTTACCAATACAGAATGATCCAAAAATTTTGCCTAGCAGATCATCCGCACTAAAGTCACCGGTAATTTCGCCCAGCGCATTCTGTGCCAGACGTAAAGACTCTGCGACCAGTTCACCTGCGTTATAAACAACAAGTTGCTCACGGGCTTCAGCTAGGTACATCTGAGTGCGCTTCATTGCGTCTAAATGGCGGGTACGGGCAATAAAGGTATCTTCTTCAGGTTGGAAGCCTGCATGCGCTGTAATCGCATCTATGAGCGATTGAACGCCAGTTTCCTGCTTGGCTGAGACGGTAATATGACGAAAGCCCTTGAAATCACCCATAACAGCATCGGCACCGGTCAAATCCGCTTTATTCCCAATCAGGACCAGACGTTTCGGCTCAAGATGTTCGGCAAAATATTCTTGAGCGAGCTGTAATGGGTCATCACCTTGGCTCAGGTCATAAACCAGCAATAGCAGATCGGCCTGTTCAATTTCTTTAATCGCACGGCGAATACCTTCTTTTTCCACAATATCGCCGGTTTCACGCAGACCAGCAGTATCAGTCAGGGTAATCGGCAGGCCATTCAATGTGATCTTTTCATGCAATACATCACGGGTTGTCCCGGCAATATCGGTCACAATCGCACGTTCATTACCTGCTAGTGCATTCAGCAGGGATGATTTACCTGCATTGGGTTTACCGGCAATCACCACTTGTAGACCTTCACGCAGTAACTGACCCTGACGTGCAGATTGCTGAACCTGAGTGACGGCATTCGCCACGCCATCCAGCAGATTTAAAATCTTGCCATCAGCCAGAAAGTCAATTTCCTCTTCCGGGAAATCGATCGCCGCTTCGACATGCAAACGCAAGTGAATCAGCTGTTCTAATACCGTATTGACCTTGGTCGAGAATGCCCCTTGCAGCGAACGGACTGCAGACCGGGCAGCCGCTTGGGAGGTCGCATCAATCAGATCGGCAATGGCTTCGGCCTGTACCAGATCCAGCTTGCCATTCTCAAAGGCACGCATCGAGAATTCACCGGCTTTGGCTGCAGTGGCACCCAGTTCCAGCAAACGGCCCAACAGGGCATTCTGGATCACTGGACCACCATGGCCTTGCAGTTCCACCACATCTTCACCAGTAAAGGAATTCGGATTCGGGAAGCAGATCACCAGACCCTCATCCATCACTTCGCCGGCTGCATCATAGAACTGACGGAATCCGGCAAAACGGGCTTTGGGCAAATCTTTTTGGCTCAAAGTCTGGGCAATTTCATAAGACTTGGGACCCGACAGGCGAATGACACCTACACCGCCACGTCCTGGGGGAGTTGCAATCGCAGCAATCGTAGTTCGGTCGAGCATAACATTCACCTAGAAAAACTTAAAAATACAGCAAAAAAAATCCGCTCAAGATTACCATCTTAAGCGGATTTATTCAGCCCATCAGTACAACTTAGTTGACTGGTGTTGCCTCATCGCGTTTAGCACGGTCTTTGGCAACAGACTTGTTGATCAGTGTTTGCTGCAAGATCGTGATCAAGTTGTTCACAATCCAGTACAACACCAGACCTGCCGGGAAGAACAGCAAGAATACTGTAAAGATCACTGGCATAATCTTGAACACTTTCGCCTGCATTGGATCAGTTGGCTGCGGATTCAGCATCTGCTGAATATACATGGTCGCCCCCATGATCAATGGCAGGATGAACCAAGGATCCATTGAAGATAAATCTTGGATCCAGAACATCCATGGTGCATGGCGCAGTTCTACAGATTCCATCAGTACCCAGTACAATGCCAGGAAAATTGGCATTTGCAGTAACAATGGTAAACAGCCAGCAAGTGGATTCACCTGCTCACGTTTGTACAGTGCCATCATTTCCTGAGAGAAGCGCATACGGTCTTCACCAAACTCTTCTTTCATGCGTTGCATTTCAGGTGCAATCACACGCATTTTCGCCATAGAGCGGTAGCTCTTCGACGACAATGGCCACAGGATCAGTTTAACCAGTACGGTTAACAGGATGATTGCCCAACCCCAGTTACCCACTAGACCATGGAAGAACTCAAGACCAACAAACAGCAGTTTGGCAATTGGCCATAACCAGCCATAATCTACAGTCTGGTTCAGACCAGTCGCTAGGTCTTTCAGCTCCGATTGAACTTTTGGACCAGAGTAGAAGGTCGCATCGATTTCAGCTACGGTGCCTGCAGGCACATTGAAAGTTGGAGAAGTAAAACCAATGATATTCATGTTATCAGTTGATTTACGTGATTCCAGCTTCGCACTGTAGGCTTCACCATTGGCTTGAGTCAATTTCAGGTTACCTGGCACCCAGGCACTCACGAAGTAGTGCTGAACCATTGCAACCCAGCCACCTTTGGCTTCGGTATTCAGTTTTTCTTCAACAAAGTTGTCAAATTTTAACTTGTTGTAGTTTTCATCCGGTGTACCCCAAGCGCCGCCCAGGAACGTTCCCAGTGTGAAGATACCCTGATCAGATTTACCTGGATCTTCGGAATTGTCACGTTTGATCTGACCGAACATCTGACCTTGCCAGGTCTGGCCGCTGCGGTTGACCACTTTGTGATTCACAACTACCGGATATTCACCTTCAGTAAAGTTGAAGGTTTTAATGACTTCTACACCATCAGCCGTTTTAAAGACCATAGGTACAGAAAGTACTTTGACAGTTTCGCCATCTTTATTTTTAGCGGCTTTGGCATCTGCCAGTGTATAAGCCGTTTTTTCCAGCTCATAGGTTGGACGGCCACTACGGCTGCTGTCCGGTCCATTCAGACCGATCAGGCCCGACTGGGCGACATAAGTCCGTTTCGCATCGCTTTCCAGCATGACGAACGGTTCATCGCTGTCTTTATTCTTGTCATGATTGAGTAATTCAACACGAACAATATCACCACCTTTAGGATTGATCCAAAGATGATAAAGGTCAGTTTGTACTGAAATAAGCTGCTGACTTACAGGTGCGGTGGCATCCGTTGCTTGCTGCGCTGGCATATTTGCTTGTGGCAGATCAGAGGCGGTCGTCGCCGTCTGAGCATTTGGCAAATCTGCAGATACTTCATGTGAAACAACCGCAGCTTCTTGCTGTGGTTTGGTTTCAGCATTGCCATAATCTTTTTGCCACGCCAAAATGAGCAAATATGCGACAACAAACATGGCTCCGAGAATTGCAATCCTGGCCCATTGTTGCATATGTATTACCCCAAGTGGTTAGAGTGATTTTGGTTCAATAAACGATCACGAAAGGGTACAGCAACGTGAAGCGTTTGAGAATCTATTTGCTGAAATGAAATAAAACGAATCGCTTTCGGGGGAACCGGATCATATCCAGAGCCACCCCACGGATGACAACGGCAAATACGCTTAGTAGCCAGCCACACACCACGTACAGCTCCATGTGTATGGACTGCTTCCAAGGAATATTGAGAACATGTTGGAATATAACGACAGCGTGGTCCCAATAAAGGACTAATCGCAATCTGATAGAAACGTATTAACCAATGCAGTAAACGTACCATTGGCCATCTCTACTTTTGTGGGGAGGATGATGCTATTTTGGAATGCTTTTTGGCAAGACGGTTGAGTTTCTGCCAGGCAAATTGTAATTGCTGATGCAACTCTGCGTTCGGCACTGCTTCTATACCTACTTTAGGCATAACCACAATATCCAAATCATCTAGTTGCTGTTGATGCAGGCGAAAACTTTCGCGAGCAAGTCGTTTTACTCGATTTCGTTCGTGCGCACGGCGCACTTTTTTCTTGGCAACAACTAAACCCAAACGGCTGTTTGGCAGTTCGGAATGTTTTGCAAGAAAAAGGAAATGGGGTTGATGCACTTTAAAAAGCGCACCATCAAAGACTCCTTTATAATCTGCAGCACAGCGTAAACGAAGCTCTGTACCAAAACTATAAAGTGTAGTCATAACACCCAAAATCGGCAAAGCCTAACTGATTAAACAGTTAAGCTGTGACGACCTTTTGCACGACGGCGAGCTAGAACTTGACGACCAGCTTTAGTAGCCATACGAGCACGGAAACCATGAACGCGTTTACGCTTTAATTCAGATGGTTGGAATGTACGTTTCATATTGAAACTCCAAAAATGATCTTTCTATAAAGGTCCGCGATTTTAGTGCTCATTGCTTGAGCTGTCAATGCAAAAGCCACTTTCTTTTCAAATAAGACTGAAATCAAAATTGTAAATAGGGATTAAAAAAATTGTATTCAAATACCTATATATAAGTTAACCACAATATAACTATTTGTTTTAAAATTAAATATAAGTTATTAACACTTATATCAACATAGTTATCCACAACTTATGTGAAATCTAAATTTAACTCATGAGTTTTGAATTTAAATTTAAACTTTTCTTAGTTATCCACAAAAGAACCGAATCTTATAAATAAATTCAAATTTATAAATTTAAATTTATTACTATTAGGATGGACTTTTTCTGTGGAAAAGCTAATTTTATATTAAATAAACAAAAACTTAGTTTGTGGATAAAACTGTTTTTATTAATTTTATACTTTGTGGATAACTTTGTGCTATATTTTATCCACAGCTTGCGGATAAACTTATCCACACCAGCTTTTTAAATTTAAATTTATCCACCATGACTGCTTTTTGCGCAAAATCTGTGGAAATTGCCATGACAGATGTGGATAACTTGGTTAGAATGGCGACCCGCTTTGGTCGCGGTCAGCCTTTTTGATTAACAATGGAATGAATAGGGGATTCACATGCTTTGGACAGACTGCTTAAATCGCTTGCGACAAGAGCTCTCTGGAAATGTCTTTACAATGTGGATTCGCCCGTTGGTTGCAGAAGAGCTGGACGATACCCTGCGTCTTTATGCACCTAATCCGTATTGGACGCGCTACATTCAAGAGCATCATCTGGAACTGATTTCGATTTTGGCCGAACAGCTGTCTGAAGGTCGCGTACGTAAAGTTGAAATTCTGGTGGATTCACGTCCAGGTGCAATTTTATCTGCCAGTGAACAGCCAGCGACGACAACAGCGGCTTTGGAATCTGCACCTGTGGTTGCGCCAGCGCCGCGTCCTAAGAAAGAAAAAGAAGATTCAGGCAAAAATAGCCGTAAACGTCAGCTGAACCCTTTATTTACCTTCTCGTTATTTGTTGAAGGCCGTTCTAACCAGATGGCGGCTGAAACCTGTCGTAAGGTGTTAACCCAACTCGGGGCTTCACAACATAACCCGCTATTTTTATATGGTCCGACTGGTCTGGGTAAAACCCACTTGATGCAGGCCGTCGGAAATGCATTATTACAGGCAAAACCCAATGCCCGCGTGATGTATATGACTGCAGAAAGCTTTGTGCAGGATTTTGTCAGTTCCCTACAACAGGGCAAGGTTGAAGAGTTTAAGAAAAACTGCCGTTCACTGGATCTTTTGCTAGTCGATGATATTCATTTGCTCGCAGGTAAAGAAGCCAGTCTGGTGGAGTTTTTCTATACCTTTAACGCGTTGCTGGATGAATCGAAGCAAATTATCCTAACCTCGGATCGTTACCCTAAAGAATTGACAGAACTGGATCCACGTCTGGTTTCACGTTTTTCCTGGGGACTTTCTGTGGGTGTGGAACCACCCGATATTGAAACTCGAATTGAAATCTTGCTAAAAAAAGCCGAGAACACCGGTGTAGATTTACCACGTAACTGTGCGCTATTTATCGCCCAACAAGTAGTGGCGAACGTACGTGAACTTGAAGGTGCGCTAAATAAAGTGGTAGCGATCTCGCGTTTTAAAGGAACGCCGATTGATCTGGATGTGGTACGTGAGTCTTTGAAAGATGTCCTCGCAATTCGTGCCCGTACCATCAGTACTGAAAATATCCAGCGTGTCGTGAGTGAGTATTTTCGCATTCCGCTTAAAGAGCTGGTAGGTCCAAAACGTACCCGTATTTATGCCCGTCCACGTCAGCTTGCAATGGGTCTGGCACGTGAACTGACTGGAGACAGTTTCCCGGAAATTGGTATGGCTTTTGGTGGTCGAGATCACAGTACAGTCATGCATGCCTGCGAAAAAGTGCAAAGCTTGCGTGAAGAAGATCCGATCTTCAATGAGGACTATAAAAACCTGCAACGCCTGTTGCAGAGTTGACCTAAAACGCTCAAATTCTGTTCTTGCTATGCGGCCTGTTTTGCCGCATAGTTAACTGCTAAAAATTCAACTTTTATCTTATTAATCTTCAGCTTTAGAGGAATGTACCGTGCGTTTAAAAATCGCGAAAGAAAGCTTACTGAATGTTCTCTCACATGTCGTAGGAGCGGTTGAACGTCGCCATACCTTAAATATTCTTTCAAACCTGAAAATCCAGGTGACTGCTGAAGCTTTGACCGTCACCGGTTCGGATCTGGAAGTGGAACTGGTTGCCAGCACACAGTTGGCTGAAGGTGCATGCCTGCAAGCCGGTGAAACCACTGTTCCAGCACGTAAGCTGATTGATATCTGTAAATCTTTGCCATCAGCAGCCCTGATCGACCTGCAAATTACCGATGACCAGCGTTGTATCCTGAAATCTGGAAATAGTCGTTTTGTGCTCGGTACTTTGCCTGCGGATGACTATCCATTACTGAATACTGAAAATACTCAAGGCACGCAAGTGACTGTGACTCAGCGCGAATTAAAGCGTCTGTTTGAAAAAACGGCTTTCGCAATGGCTGTGCAGGACGTACGTTTCTATCTGACCGGTACTTTACTTGAAATTGATGCCAATCAGCTTCGTGCGGTAACGACAGATGGTCACCGTCTGGCACTGTGTGAAACAGCAGCACAATCGACTGCAACTCAACCGATTCAAGCCATTGTTCCACGTAAGGCAGTCGCTGAATTGCAACGTTTATTAAGCGTTGAAGATGAGCAGCTTTCTCTGCTGATTGGTCGTGAATTATTGAATGTGACCATTCGCATGGCCAGCCGTGATAAAGAACAGACCGATATCACAGTTCGTTTCACTACGAAACTGATTGACGGCAAATTCCCAGACTACCGCCGTGTGATTCCACGTGGTGGCGACAAGAATGTAATTATTGCGCATGACGTGTTCAAGCAATCCTTACAACGTGTGGCTATTCTAAGTAATGAAAAACTGCGTGGCGTATTCCTGAACTTTAATGCCGGTTCATTACAACTTCGTGCCAATAACCCGGAACAGGATGAGGCGATTGAAGATCTGGCCATCCAGTATGCAGATGCACCACTGGAAATGTCATTCAATGCGCAATACCTGATTGAAGTGCTAGGGGTACTGGACGGTGAAGATGTATCGATGACCATGACTGAAGCGAATCAGTCTGTGCTGGTTCAGGATCCATCTCATACCGATCAGACTTATGTCGTGATGCCAATGCGTGTCTAAGCGACAGCTGAGCTAAGCCAACGCTATGCATATTACGCGTCTTCATATTGAACGTGTACGAAATTTAAAAACGGTTGCACTCCAGGGATTGCAACCGTTTAATGTTTTTTATGGCCAGAATGGTTCAGGCAAGACTTCAGTACTGGAAGCTATTCATTTACTGGCCACAGGACGTTCCTTTCGTACCCATATCCCGAAAAATTACATTCAGCATGGCGCCTCGGATGCGATTGTGTTCGCCCAATCGGAAACTGAAAAAGTCGGCATGCAAAAAATGGCCAGCGGGGAACAGCTGATTAAGGTCAATGGCGATGCGATTGCGACTCAAGGCCAGCTTGCTAAAATGTTGCCCTTACAACTGCTTGATCCACAAAGTACCGATATTATCGATCATGGCGCCAAACCACGTCGTCAGTTATTGGACTGGTTAATGTTCCACGTGGAACCAGAGTTTTATCATGCCTGGCAATATTATTCACGAGCCTTAAAACAGCGGAACAGCCTGCTTAAATCCAAACGTTTTCTAAGTTTGTCTGATCTGGAACCGTGGAACCAGATGCTGAGTGAGTATGGCGAGATTTTGCACTCCCAGCGTGTCGGCATCGTGGAACAGTGGAAGCCATTTTTTGAGGATGATCTCAAGCATCTACTGCCTGATCTGGAGATTTCTCTGGAATACAGCCCTGGCTTTCACAGCGAAAACGGCCTGCTGAATGACCTGACTAATCATCATGATAAAGATGTGGAACGACGCTATACCGAATATGGTCCACATCGCGCAGATTTGCGTATCAAGACCCCTTTGGGGGATGCTGATGTGATCCTGTCCCGTGGACAAAAAAAGCTTTTAATGATGGCACTTAAACTGTCGCAAATCGCAATGCTGCATTCTTGTAATAAGGAAACTGTGGTATTATTAGATGATGTGACAGCAGAATTAGATTTAACCGCACAACAACGTTTAATTGAGCGATTGAGCCAGCTTGGTAGTCAAGTTTTTATTACCACTTTAGACCATGAATCAGTACAAAAGCACCTACATGATCTGTCTATCTCATATCAGTTATTCAATGTTGAAAACGGTACAGTTCAAGTTGTTGTGCAATAGTTTTTAAATTTTTACCTATCTTTGGATAAACCTATATTTCACTAGGGAGAAACCATGAGTTCAGAAGATCAAGCTGCTTCTCAAACAGAACAAACCACTGAAAAAGCTTATGATTCCTCTAGCATCAAGGTATTACGTGGTTTAGACGCAGTACGTAAGCGTCCAGGCATGTACATTGGTGATACAGACGATGGTACCGGCTTACACCACATGGTCTTCGAGGTCGTAGATAACTCGATTGATGAGGCGCTGGCAGGTCACTGTGATGAAATTTTAGTGACTATTCATGAAGATGAATCAGTTTCAGTATCAGACAATGGCCGTGGTATTCCGACCGACATTCACCCTGAAGAAGGCGTGTCTGCTGCAGAAGTGATTCTAACCATTCTGCATGCTGGCGGTAAGTTTGATGATAACAGCTATAAAGTTTCTGGCGGTCTGCACGGTGTAGGTGTATCCGTAGTAAATGCGTTGTCAGAAAAACTGGAATTAACTATTCATCGTGCCGGTAAAATCCATGAACAGGAATACCGTCATGGTGACCCACAATTCCCGTTAAAAGTAGTAGGTGAGACCGATAAGACCGGTACTCGCGTGCGTTTCTGGCCAAGTGCTGAAACCTTTAGCCAGACCATTTTTAATGTCGATATTCTGGCACGTCGTTTACGTGAACTGTCCTTCCTGAATGCAGGTGTACGAATCGTATTACGTGACGAACGTATCAATGCCGAATACATTTTTGACTATGAAGGCGGTTTGGCTGAGTTTGTTAAGTACATTAACCAAGGTAAAACCCACCTGAATGACATTTTCCATTTCACCACTCAGGCGGAAAATGGCATTGGTGTAGAAGTTGCACTGCAATGGAATGATTCTTATCAGGAAAATGTACGCTGCTTTACCAACAACATCCCGCAAAAGGATGGTGGTACTCACTTAGCCGGTTTCCGTGCAGCACTGACCCGTGGTTTAAATAACTACATGGACAGTGAAAATATCCTGAAAAAAGAAAAAGTTGTGGTTTCAGGTGATGATGCGCGTGAAGGTCTGACTGCCATTGTGTCAGTAAAAGTGCCTGATCCGAAATTCTCTTCACAAACCAAAGAAAAACTGGTGTCGAGTGAAGTGAAATCTGCCGTCGAGCAGGCCATGAACAAGGCCTTCTCTGAATATCTGTTAGAGAATCCACAGGCGGCTAAATCAATCGCTGGCAAGATCATTGATGCAGCGCGTGCCCGTGATGCGGCGCGTAAAGCACGTGAAATGACCCGTCGTAAGAGTGCGCTCGATATCGCCGGTCTTCCAGGTAAACTGGCGGATTGTCAAGAGAAAGATCCAGCTTTATCTGAACTGTACCTGGTCGAAGGTGACTCTGCGGGCGGTTCTGCAAAACAGGGCCGTAACCGTAAGATGCAGGCAATTCTGCCGCTAAAAGGTAAGATCCTGAACGTGGAACGTGCCCGTTTTGACCGTATGATTTCTTCTGCAGAAGTGGGTACGCTGATTACGGCACTCGGCTGTGGTATTGGTCGTGAAGAATATAACCCGGACAAGCTGCGTTATCACAAAATCATCATCATGACCGATGCTGACGTGGATGGTTCACACATTCGTACATTGCTGCTGACTTTCTTCTTCCGTCAAATGCCGGAACTGGTGGAACGCGGTCATATCTATATTGCACAGCCGCCGCTGTACAAGCTGAAAAAAGGCAAACAGGAACAGTACATCAAGGACAATGATGCACTGGAAACTTACCTGATTTCTAATGCGATTGATGAGCTGGAACTGCATATCAGTGCTGATGCCCCTGCGATTCGTGGTGAAGCTCTGGCTAATGTGATTACCGATTATCAAACTTCACAAAAGAGTCTGGCACGTTTAACTGTACGTTATCCTGCAAGCTTGCTGGATGCGTTGATTTCACTGGAAGCCTTCAAGCTGGATCAGCTGGAAGATAAGGCTTATGTGGAAACTTGGGGTGAAGACCTGCGTGCTGCGATTGAAAAAATCCAGCCAAGTTTACGTCCTGAACTGAGTCTGGAGCGTTTTGAAAAAGATGTTGATGGCCAGATCGTAGAAAGCTGGTTGCCACGGATTACGATTTATGTGCATAACCTGCCGCATCACTATCTACTAGATGCTAGCCTGCTCAGCTCAAGTGAATATGCGCGTTTACTGAAAAATTCGAAAAGCTGGTTCACGCTGCTCGAAGAGGGTGCTTATTTACAGAAAGGTGAGCGCAAGATTCAGGTCAGCAGTTTCCATCAGGTTTGGCAGCACATTCTGCAAGACTCTCGCCGTGGCATGATGATCCAGCGTTATAAAGGTCTGGGTGAGATGAACGCGGACCAGCTGTGGGAAACTACGATGGATCCGGAAAACCGTAACATGCTACAAGTGACGGTACAGGATGCGATTGAAGCAGACCGCATGTTCTCTTGTCTGATGGGAGATGATGTGGAACCACGTCGTGCCTTTATTGAAGAAAATGCCTTGAATGCCGATATTGATACCTGATCCATCGGAATAAATCGAAACGAAAAAGCGCCTTTTAAGGCGCTTTTTTTTACGTAAATTTTCTATTAATGCCAGATGAACTGTTTAGAATAATTTTAATCTAAACAGTTTTTAGACCAATGATCCGCTGATATTAGGTTTCAAAAAAGCCTGGTTCAGGAGAATCAAGTCTTATTTATAAAGAGGTTTATCCATGGATAGCCAGCTTGAAGAAATACGTGAGATCTGGGCAAATGCATTCTACAGTGGCGACTATGATGTGCTGCGCCACTATGAACATCAGGACTTTCAGGTAGTTTTTGAACAGGAAGGTCGTGTAGAAGGAAGTTATCTGCGTTATGACCGGATTGCGCATGCGGTACAAAACGGCGTATGGAAACCGCTGAAGCCAGATATAGAATATGAAGAATACGAGTATAATGAAGATCAGACCGAATGCCGGATCTTGATTGGACTGGAAAATAATAAACAGCGTCTTCAGGAGGTCTGGAAGCTAGAGGATGAATGGAAAATTCTAGAACTTAGATTTTTGAAATCCTAAACTTTCAATGATTTATCAAGTTAATTCGAAATTTTCTAAAAATATTTGAATAGTGTTGTTTAAATCTTGCTTAAACCTTGATCAATCGTGTGGATAACTGCAAAGTTATCCATATTTTTTATGTGAATAAGATAGTATTTATCCACAAGTTATATTGCCTTTCTTATCTCTCATTTTTTTAAATTCAAATTTAATTTCTATATCTTGTGGATAAGTGTTTTTAAATTTAAAATAGGTTTTTGAATTTAAAAGACTAGTTGGAGCCATAACTTCTCTGCTCTTAAAAGCAACCAGTTCAGGTGAATTTTTATCTGTTTTTAATGGAAAAATTATATAAACCAGCTAAAAATTAATAGCTTATATTAATATTGTAGATTTAATTAATAATCAGCGTGGAACATATTTTAATTCTAAAGATCTTCACTGTAGCTAAACTACACAATTAATTTAATAATCAAGTGAACTTTCATTTTTTCTCAATGAATCATAGGGTTATAGATTTTTCCAACTTTTACTTCTATAGCTTAGTTTTTTTAAGCTGGGTCATCACGTGACCTAGTGCCAGTTCATCTGATAAACAGACAATAGATCTGAGCTTTTAAAACTGAAAATAGAAAAAGTATGGTTTATAAAATGGTGATCAAAAATAAAAAAAGCGCCTAACGGCGCTTTCTATTTTTTAATGATTGTATTTATGGGGTCAGAATAATCTTGCGGCAGTCTTCTTCACGTTTATCGAAAATACGATAGCCTTCAGCAGCTTCTTCCAGTTTCATGCGATGGGTAATAATCACTTCTGGAGACAGCTGGCCATTTTCTACATATTCAAGTAATTGTGGCAAGAATTTATGTACATGTGTTTGACCCATTTTAAAGGTCAGTCCTTTATCGAAGGCATCACCAAACAGGAAGCCATGAATTGGACCAGCATATACGCCTGGCACACTCACCACACCACCACGGCGTACTGCGGCGATACATTGACGTAGGGCAAAGCCGCTCGAACCTTCAATTTTTAGATTCGTCATCACAGTTTCAAGCAAACTGCCTTTGGCCTCGAAACCAATCGCATCAATGACGGCATCAACACCACGATGACCGGCAGTATTTTGAATAATATATTCAGCTGCATCGACTTCATCAAAATTCACTGGAATTGCACCATAAGTTTGATGGGCGAAACGCAGACGGTAAGGGTGGTGATCGACCATAAAGATCTGTTCGGCACCCAGCATACGTGCGCAGGCAGCCGACAGTAAACCAACTGGACCAGCACCATAAATCGCAACACTGGAGCCGCGAGTGACCTGGGCATTGGTTACAGCCTGCCATGCAGTAGGCAAGATATCAGTCAGAAACAGGACTTTTTCATCCGGTAATGATCCTGGCACTTTAAATGGGCCCACATTACCTTTAGGCACACGAACATATTCAGCCTGTCCGCCTGGTACACCGCCATACAAATGACTATAACCAAATAGAGCGGCACCTGGTGGAATCTGTTTTTTATTGATAATTGCACCACGGCCAGTATTGGTATTTTCACAGGCAGCCATCAGTTCATGTTCACAGAAAAAACAGTGACCACATGCAATCACGAAAGGAATAATGACCCGGTCGCCTTTTTTGACTTCTGTGACTTCAGGGCCGACTTCTTCTACAATTCCCATAAATTCATGGCCGAAAATATCGCCATCTTCAGTGGCCGGGATTTTACCCCGGTATAGATGCAGATCTGAGCCACAGATGGCAGTCGCTGTCACCCTTAAAATGACGTCATCTGGTTCCTGAATCACTGGATCTGGAACGGATTCAACTCGTACATCCCGAGCACCATGATAGGTAAGAGCACGCATGCGGATTTCCTCTCTCTAGTTCAACATTAAACAGACTCGTATCAAGGCTACCAAAAATAAAAAACACTTTTATTAGAGCCTTATGCGCCAAGAAATCGCTGTAAATTAATGTATGAAATAAGACATCCGAGTGTTTAAAAAATAAACTTATATAGGATTTGCGTAATTCACTACAAAATATGTCAAAAAACGGTTTCGATAAAAAAATCAGGGAAAAGATGGAGAGAGCAATATATAAAAAGTATAAAAAAGAGATTAGCTCCAGTTGCAGCTAATCTCTAAGATTTGAATCAAGGTTTAAAACTTAACCTTCCTGAAAAGATTGCTCCAAACTTTCTAGCTCCATCATCAGTTCTAGCATTTGCTCTTCGGCAGTTTCCAGTTTCTGTTTCAGTTCAGTTTGCTCGTTCATAAGTTTCAGCAAGTCATCTTTACGTGCAGCTTCATATAAAGCGCTATCTGCCAGCAATTCTTCAATTTCTGCCAGACGCGGTTGTAACTTGTCAATTTGCGCTTCGCATTTTTCGATATTCTTGCGAATCGGACGAGTCTGCTCACGACGCTGAGCGGCCAGTTTGCGCTGTGCTTCCTTATCTACTTTGGCTACCACCACAGGTTTAGCTTCTGTTTCTACTACCTGTGCTTTGGCTAAGGCATTCTGTGCATTGATCTGCTGTTGACGCGCTTCACGTAACCATTTGGCATAGTCCTGCAAATCACCCTCAAATTCGGTACAACGTCCGGCATGTACTAACAGCAATTCATCACATACTGTCGCAATCAATTGACGTTCATGCGAAACGAGTACCACCGCACCTTCAAAATCCTGCAAAGCCATAGTCAGGGCATGGCGCATATCCAGATCCAGATGGTTTGTCGGTTCATCCAGAATCAGTACATTTGGACGCTGCCAAACAATTAAAGCCAAAGCCAAACGTGCACGTTCACCCCCAGAGAAACTCTCACATGGGGTATCCATGCGCTCACCGCTAAAACCGAAACTGCCGAGGAAAGAGCGTAAAGAAGCTTCACTGATTTTTGGATCGGCGATACGTGCCAGTTGTAGCATTGGGCTGGCATTAGCATCCAAAGCATCCATCTGATGCTGAGCAAAATAACCGATATTGAGTAATTCTGAGGCTTTACGTTGACCATTTAATAAAGGCAAATCTCCGACTAAGGTTTTGATTAGGGTTGATTTACCCGCACCATTCATTCCCAGTAAACCAATGCGAGAATTTGGGGTGATTTGCAGGTTAATTTTGCTGGCAATCGATTTATCGCCATAACCAATTTCCGCCTGTTCCAAGGCCAGAAGTGGTGAACTCATTTTGGTCGGTTCACGGAAACTGAAGGTAAAAGGTGTATCTACATGAGCAGGGGCGAGATCCTGCATACGCTCCAGCATTTTGATCCGGCTTTGGGCCTGACGTGCTTTAGTTGCTTTGGCTTTGAAACGGTCAATAAATTTTTGTAAATGTGCTCGGGCTTCCTGCTGTTTCTCAAAGGCCTGTTGCTGTTGCGCCAGACGCTCGCTACGGGTCACTTCAAAAGTTGAATAATTACCGGTATAGAGGGTGAGTTCCTGATTTTCGATATGCAGAATATGATCCGTCACGGCATCCAGAAAATCACGGTCATGCGAAATTAGCACTAAAGTGCCTTCATACGCCTTTAACCAGTCTTCGAGCCACAAAATCGCATCCAGATCCAAGTGGTTGGTCGGTTCATCGAGTAATAGCAGGTCTGAACGGCTCATCAGGGTACGGGCCAGATTCAGACGCATCCGCCAACCGCCTGAAAAGCTGGAAACATCCAGGCGAATCTGATGATCCATAAAGCCTAAACCAGCCATTAACTGTGCTGCTTTAGAGGGAGCGGAATAGCCATGAATCTCGTCAAAACGGCCATGTAGCTGTGCCAGTTCTGCATCAGAAAGCTGTTCCGGATGTGCCAGTTTGGCCTGTATATCCCAATACTCTTCATCGCCTGACAGAACAAAATCAATGGCTGGCATATCTAGGGCTTTAATTTCCTGAGCCATATGCGCTACGGTCCAAACGGATGGACGGGTTAGCGAACCCTCATCTGCACTGAGCTCACCTAAAAGAGCCGCAAACAGGGTAGATTTTCCTGCGCCATTCACGCCGGTTAAACCAATTTTCCAGCCGGGATGAAGCTGCATGGAGGCTTTTTGAAATAACACTCGCCCACCACGGCGTAACGAAACTTGGTCTAACTGAATCATTGAACTTACTAACAAGGGCAAAAGAGAATGCCGCTATTCTAATGGAAAGCCGGGAGAAAACAAAAAATCTTCGTTGCAGTTTATCCTGTTCAGGCTTTAAAAATTTATAGATTCATATATGATGAACTATGTTTTGATTAAATACTCTATTTTGTTTAAAAACCGAAAGATAGAGCCATCAAGGCTCATAATAATATTGAGTAGAATAAAAATGAAAAAAGGATTTTTAATTTTATCTGCACTGGGCCTATGGGCTTCGAGTGCACATGCTGCCCCAGCCAATGTCTGTGTATTTGATTTACTGGGAAAATCGGGTGAATCCTTCAAACTGCTGGAAGAATGGGCATTAGCCAGCAAGCAGTGGGGGGCTACGGTTCAATTGATTGCTTATCAGGATGAAGCCAAAGTCGATCAGGATGCCAAAGCCGGAAAATGCGATGGCTTCTATATGACCTCCATGCGCGCGCGAGCTTATAACAAATTTGCAGGCTCCATTGATGCCATTGGCGGCGTTCCTAATAATGACATTGCCATGAAAGCGGTGAGTTATGTGCTGGATAAGCGTAATACCAAGCGCATGACCACTCAGATTGGCAAGGAAAAATTTGAAGTAGCCGGTATTGGCCAGATTGGTCCTGCTTATATCTTTGTCCGTGATCGTAATATGAACAAGCTGGAACATATTAAAGGCAAGAAGTTTGCTGTGCTGCATTATGACTATGCCCAAACCATTATGGTGAACCGGGTAGAAGCTGTACCGGTAAATTCGGAAATTTCCAATTTCATCCGTAAATTTAATCAGGGTGAAGTGGATATTGTGGCAGCACCCGCTTATGCCTTTAAACCTCTTGAAGTGACCAAAGGACTGGGTCAGAAAGGAGCCATGATTAACTTTCCGGTGGTCAATGTCACAGCAGATCTGATTATTCGACCGGATAAATTTCCAGAACAGTTTGCAGCCAATTCCCGACAATGGTTTGTTAAGCAGTTACCCCGTAGCTTCGCGATGGTGAAACGTATGGAAGCAGAAATCCCGCGTAAATATGTTCTGAACCTGAGTCGTGAGGAACAGGTCAGTTATCAGAAAATTCTGCGTGAAGGGCGTATGGATTTAACCAAACAGGGCATCTATGATGCTGGCATGATGACGGTATTAAAACGGGCACGCTGTACTGTGGAAAGAACCAATTTCGAATGCTCAATTAGTGGTGAATAGTTTTAAAATCATGTATATCTTTGTAACTACAGCGAATGAAATGTAATTCAAAGTAGCCAAGTTAAAACATTAAGATACTGATATATTTATAAAAAAATAAGATAAAAGAAATCAAGAAAAACTGATTTATCTTTATAGGCCAAAAAGCCGCTTTTATCTGGAGTAAATGCTCTATTTTTTTGAAATAAATTTGCTTAATATTTGACGCGTGTACGGACACTCAGCTAACAACAAGATTTCAAAGGATAACTAAAATGAAAAAAACACTCTTATCATTGGCTGCATTTTCTGCATTTGGTTTTGCAGGTGTGGCACATGCAGAAAAGGTCGATATCTGTGTGTTTGACCTACTTGGTAAATCTGGCGAGTCTTTCCAGATGGCTCAGGAATGGGCGCTGGCAGCAAAAGGCTGGGGCGCAGATATTAATCTGATCGCCCGTCAGGATGAAGCCGTCGCTGACAATGACTTCAAGGCTGGCAAATGTGATGGTGTATTCATGACTGCCATGCGTGCCCGTCAATACAACAAGTTTGCCGGTTCAATCGATGCCTTAGGTGGTGCTCCAAGTAATGCCATTGCGCAGCGTGCGATTAGCTTCGCTTTAGATAAGCGTAATGCGGCTAAAATGGTTACCACCATGGGCGGTAAAAAATATGAGGTGGCTGGGATTGCGCCATTAGGTTCAGCTTTTATCTTTGTGCGTGACAAAAACATCAACTCCATTGAAAAAGCGGCAGGCAAGAAGTTCGCTGTTCTTGGCTATGATGATGCGCAAAAAATCATGGTTCAACGTGTAGGTGCTCAGGCCGTAGTGTCTGATGTATCCAACTTCGTGGCCAAGTTTAATAATGGCCAAGTCGATATGGTGGGCGCACCGGCGTATGCGTACAAGCCACTCGAAATCTATAAAGGTCTGGGCAATAGCGGTGCGATGTTTAACTTCCCGGTACTGCATGTCACCTCTGACTTTGTGATCCGTCCGGAGAAATTCCCAGCCGGTTTTGGCCAGAAGTCTCGTGACTGGTTCATTAAAAACCTGCCTAAGAGCATGGCGATGATTAATCGTCTGGAAGCTGGTATTCCAGCGAAATATAAGCTGAATCTGAGTGCAGAAGATAAAACCAAGTACCAGAAGTTATTACGTGAAGGGCGTATGGATATGACCAAGCGTGGAATCTATGATGCCAGCATGATGTCGGTACTGAAACGTGCGCGTTGCTCTGTCGATAAAGCCAACTTTGAATGTTCACTTTCTGGCGAATAATTTGATTTTTAAGGAAAAAAGCTTAGATTTATCTAAGCTTTTTTTATATTAAACAAAGTCAGATCTGCCATTGCAGATCACAGCAAAGCAGTTAAGCTGATTAAAAATAATGTTTTCATGTTTAGTATAAAAAACAATAACATGTAGCACTTAAAGCAGATAACAAAAACAAGGCAATCAAGGAAAGCAAAATGATGCAGAGAGGATGGAAAGCTCTGGCTGTAGGTGCAGCACTCGCGGCAGTTTCAGGTCTGGCTCAGGCTAAACAGGTGGTATGTGTATTCGATCTGGTCGGCAAAAATGGTGACGTTTATGCTGTAATGAAAGACTATCAGCTGGCTGCAAAAAACTGGGGTGCTGATATCGAGCTCAGGGTAAATACCAATGAAGCCGTCGTCGCAGAAGATTTTAAAGCTGGTAAATGTGACGGGATCAGTGTTACCGGTATGCGTGGCCGTCAGTTCAACCGTTTTACTGGTTCACTCGATGCGATTGGTGCAATTCCTGATCTGAACCTGGCGGTAAAAGTTATACAAGGCCTGGCGAGTCCGACCTTTGCCAAGCTGATGGTTCAAGGCAAGTATGAAGTCGCAGGGGTAATTCCGGTAGGCGATGCCTTCCTGATGGTCAATGACCGGAGTATTAATACTGTTGCAAAAGCAGCAGGTAAAAAAATTGCTGTACTTGACTATGACGAAGCACAAAAAATCATGGTTCAACAGGTGGGTGCACAGGCAGTCAGCGCCGATGTGACCAACTTTGGCTCTAAATTTAACAATGGTCAGGTCGATATTATTGGCGCGCCGGCTGCTGTATTTAAACCGCTAGAACTGCATAAAGGTTTGGGTAGCAAGGGTGTTATTGTGAATTATCCGGTATTGCAGGTCACCGGTAATATTATTATTCGTCCAGATAAATTCCCGGCAGGATATGGACAAAAATCACGTGAATGGGTGAAAAGCCAGTTACCACGTGCTTTTGGAATTTTGGGTAAAATGAAGGCAGATATTCCCTCTAAATACTGGATGGATATTCCTGAAGCAGATAAGCCAGGTTACCAAAAGCTGATGCGTGATTCGCGGATTGATCTGACCAAACGGGGTATTTATGATAAACGCATGATGAAGTTACTCTGGCAATTCCGCTGCAAGCAAAATCCGAAAAACTTCGAATGTGCATTACAGGATGAGAACTATAAACAATCCTGATAAAATTACTCTGATTTGACTTTTAATCTGTACAGACTGACCATATATTGAGTGTGTTATACTTGAAATATGGTCTTTTCTTTTTAAAGACATTCCATTCAACAGAGGAATCCGCCATGAATGCTCAAGCGCTTGTGCTCACCGACAATGCCGCAAATAAAGTACGCCAGTTGCGTGACAGTGAAGGTAACCAAGACTTAATGCTCCGTGTGTATGTCACCGGTGGCGGTTGTTCAGGTTTCTCTTATGGCTTTAACTTTGCGGAAAGCCAAAATGAAGATGATGCAGAATTCGTCAATGGCGATGTCAAAATGCTGGTCGATTCTCTGAGCTATCAATATCTGGTCGGTTCAGTGGTTGACTATGTTGAAGGTCTGGAAGGTTCACGTTTTGTGGTACAAAACCCGAATGCGACCACGACCTGTGGTTGTGGATCTTCATTCTCGATCTAATACCTATCAAGTTGAATAAAAAAGTCCTCATATGAGGACTTTTTTATATCTGAAGAAAGCTTAGCTTTCCAGTTTGACCGCTTCAAGCAGGTCAAAAATCACTGTAGTGACATCCTGACTCAGTTCGCGGTTATTAAATATCTCGTAGGCTGTAATGGTAATGTCCGTATCACTCGGCAACAGACGCTGTTCTTCCTCAATCAAGTCATTGATCGGTAACAAAGTCTGTTTCACTTGCAGATGCAAAATATCTTTAAATTCAAGATTTTCATCATCCAGCTCGATCA
Organism: Acinetobacter sp. YH16038; assembly: GCF_013417275.1. NCBI lineage: Bacteria > Pseudomonadati > Pseudomonadota > Gammaproteobacteria > Moraxellales > Moraxellaceae > Acinetobacter > Acinetobacter sp. YH16038. The sequence goes on from NZ_VPEG01000027.1 coordinate 41,873, forward strand.
GCTGTTCATTGAAATAAGGCAGCAAAATTGAATGAAGATAAGGTTGAATATCCTCGATATCAAAGATCTCGATATCACGGGTTTCATCAATCGTACTAATGTGGTCATTTACTTCAATTAAAATATGGTAGTAACTCACATGAATCTCCAAGAAAGTTGGCCTAAGACGTCCTACTGTTCTTCACAATAACATGAAATGAAACCAAGTTGTATTTTTACTAGCCTAAACACATAAATAATATAGGGAATTAAAACCTGAATGTTATCGGGTATACAATAGGGTCTTGTCTGCCGGGCGTAGTTTGAAATCTTGCAGATTCTGTTCACCCAATACAGGATACATTAAGGCTTCCGGATCATTATGATGATAGAGACCCAAGGCATGGCCCAGCTCATGTGCCAAAGTTAAACGTAAATCATCTTTGGCATCAAACTGGTAAATCTGGATCTTATCTCCCATAAAAATACCCTTATGAAACTGGCGTGGGGGAAAACGCTGCTGGGCCTGCTGGATATTTCGCTGATGGCTTTGCACACTGTTTTGATGAACAGAAATTTGCTGATTAAATGAAGATAGCTGTTCCTGAAGATAGGCATATTCGCGCTTAAAACTTTCCAGTTTAGGCTTGAGCATTTCCATCTCATACTGAAGCTGTTCACGCTCGGCAGATGAGCTGGCTTGTTGACGGCGTTGCAATAAGGTTTGAAATTCAAACTCAAGCTGACTTTTTTGCTGGATCAGTCGTTGCTGCTGATCTTCCAGATTTTTCTGTGAAACTTGCAGATTGCTGACTTCACGCTGATATCTGGCTTCATCGGCAAGTAACTTTTTTTCAACCTTTTTAAAGGCTTCATAGTCCTGTTGGCGTTGATCATAAATCAGTTGAATGGCCAGCTGAGCATTCTCATCATAGACCATCAGATCATCGCGATTGGTTCCTTCATGCCAGATCTGAATAGCTTCCTGACTTAATTGAATGACCTCATCACGGGTCAAGCCAAAACCGGGATCGACTTGGTCAATCCGGAAACGTAGGCGCGTATCAAAAGGATGGGTCAAACGGTCAGCCAGGGAATTAAATTTTAATTGTGGATGGGTCTTGGTTTGTAGATACAAAAACAGTGACACAATGAAAACGACAATCCCCAGAAAGCTTAAAAGACGCATAGTGTTTTTTTAAATATTGTTTGGCTCAATGTAGCTAAAAAACCAGCAAAATCCTAGCGTCAGAGCGATAAAAAGTGGCAATAAAAAACCGTGCTTATGCACGGTTCTGTTCAGGTCAGATTATGATTTTTTACCTTTCCACTGTTCAACCTGTCTTGGCATATTGGAATGATAGATAAAACCAAGACCTATACCATTCAATAAGAAGATCATAAATTCAATTAAATATTTCAGGTTATAGGAATGTCTGGTTTGGTGATTAAAGGCATACAGCGTGATTTCAGATTTAAAGATCTGGAAAATAATATAGCTCAGCAATCCAATAGCTAGAATGATAAAACCTTTTCCGGAAGGGTAACGCTGAGGTACAGCCAGGATCAGTAATACAATGATAGCAATCAGGAAACCCAAGGAAAAAGAAGCTTCAATTCCGAAGGTTTGCAGGTAATTAAAAGGCGCGAGTACCACATTCGGCGGTAAGATCAGAAGCAGATTGCCCATCGGGTAGAGCAGCATGATCGCAAGCCCGGAAGCCAGAAGAAAAAGCTTAACAAAATTCTGCATACGTTTTTATTTTTAAGTTATTTATTTCATTATAGTTTAATTAAAAAAGATTCTATTGCCTATGTATTGAACAAAAAAAAGACCGCATAAAATGCGGTCTTTTTCTCAAAGTGACAAATTATTTTTTGTCATCTTTTACTTCAGTGAATTCAGCATCAACTACGCCGTCATCTGCTTTTTGGGCTTGGCCTTCGCCGCCTTGGAATGCATTAGGATCGAAACCTTGTGCACCGCCTTGGCCTTGAGCTGCTTCATAAGCACGTTGAGTGATCGGCATAATAATGTTTTGCAATGCTTCAGTTTTCGCTTTGATTGCTTCAACATCATTTTCTTTCGTAGACGCTTCTAACTCAGAAATCGCAGTTTCGATTGCAGTTTTTTCGTCAGCAGTCACTTGTTCGCCAAGATCTTTTACTGCTTTTTGAGCAGAAGAAACTAGCGCATCCGCTTCGTTACGTGCTTTAGCCAGTTCTTCGAACTTACGGTCTTCTTCAGCATTTGCTTCAGCATCTTTGATCATTGCTTCGATTTCAGCATCAGACAAACCTGAGTTTGCTTTGATCTGGATAGATTGCTCTTTACCAGTGCTCTTATCTTTCGCAGATACTTTCAAGATACCATCTGCGTTGATGTCGAACGATACTTCAATTTGTGGCACACCACGTGGAGCAGGTGGGATGTCACCTAACTGGAAGTTACCCAACAATTTGTTCTGTTGAGCCATTTTACGTTCACCTTGGTAAACTGAAATGTCTACAGCAGGCTGGTTGTCCGCAGCAGTTGAGAACACCTGAGATTTCTTCGCGGGAATCGTCGTGTTTTTCTCAATAATTGGAGTCAACACGCCACCCATGGTTTCAATACCAAGAGTTAGTGGAGTTACGTCAAGAAGAAGTACGTCAGTTTTGTCACCAGACAATACCGCACCTTGGATCGCAGCACCCATTGCGACTGCTTCGTCCGGGTTCACGTCTTTACGTGGTTCACGACCGAAGAATTCTTGTACTTTTTGTTGTACAAGTGGCATACGAGACTGACCACCTACCAGGATTACGTCAGAGATGTCAGAAGTTGAAAGACCTGCATCTTTCAGCGCAATCTTACAAGGCTCGATGGTACGAGCTACAAGATCAGCCACTAAACCTTCAAGTTTTGCACGAGTTACATTGATCACTAAGTGTTTAGGACCAGTCGCATCTGCAGTGATGTATGGAAGGTTGATTTCAGTTGCGTTAGAAGAAGAAAGCTCGATTTTTGCTTTTTCAGCTGCTTCTTTCAGACGTTGTAACGCAAGTGGATCGTTTTTCAAGTTAACGTTTTGTTCTTTCTTGAACTCTTCAACCAAGTAGTCGATCAATGCGTTATCGAAGTCTTCCCCACCAAGGAAGGTATCACCATTAGTTGATAACACTTCGATTTGCTGGTCGCCATCAAGGTCAGCAATTTCAATGATTGAAACGTCGAATGTACCACCACCCAAGTCGTATACCGCAACTTTACGGTCGCCTTCTTTCTTGTCCATACCGAACGCAAGCGCCGCAGCAGTTGGTTCGTTGATGATACGTTTAACTTCTAGGCCTGCAATTTTACCTGCATCCTTAGTTGCTTGACGTTGTGCATCGTTGAAGTAAGCAGGAACAGTAATCACCGCTTCAGTGACTGTTTCACCCAGGTAGTCTTCTGCAGTTTTCTTCATTTTTTTCAGAACTTCTGCAGAGATCTGTTGTGGAGCAAGTTTCTTGTCGTTTACTTCAACCCAAGCATCGCCATTGTCAGCTTTCAGGATTTTGTAAGGAACCAGACCGATATCTTTTTGTACCGCTTGGTCTTCATAACGACGACCGATCAGACGTTTGATCGCGAATAATGTGTTTTTAGGGTTGGTTACCGCTTGGCGTTTAGCTGATTGACCAACAAGGATCTCGCCATCTTTGTACGCAATAATAGATGGAGTTGTACGTGCGCCTTCAGCGTTTTCGATAACTTTAACTTTGTCGCCTTCAAGTACTGCAACACATGAGTTTGTAGTACCTAAGTCAATACCAATGATTTTAGCCATTTGGATGTTTCCTCAAAAATTTTTTTGTGATTTACACTTGTTATCCGATATGAGAGCCGTTCAATTTTTTTCAAGTAAATTTTTAGAAAAAATTTCACAAACTCCCGATTTATTTAGCTTAAGCGCCAACCATGACCATTGCAGGACGTAATAAACGACCATTGAGGGCATAGCCTTTTTGCAAGACTGTACCGATTTCATTAGATTTGGCATTTGGATCAATACCGACTGCCTGATGCAATTCAGCATTAAAACCATTTGCGGTATCAACTGCGACTACACCAAATTTCTCTAGTGTATTGAGCAACGCTTTCAGGGTCAGTTCTACGCCTTCACGTAACGGGCCCTGTTCTTCCCCTGCAGCAACAATCGCGCGCTCCAGGTTATCCACTGTATCTAGCAGCTCTTTAGAGAACTTTTCCAGCACAGTGTCTTTATGCTTTTCTGATTCACGCTGGATACGTTCCACACTTTTTTGTGCTTCGTAAACTGCATTGGCAGTGCGTGCTTTTTCTAACTTTAAGTCACCTTCAAGTTGTGCAATCTGCTCTTGTAAAGATTCAACGGTAACTTCTACTTGCTCAGGTTCAGCTTGAGTTTGCTCTATCTCTTGTGTCGCTTGCTCTTGCTCAAGATCTTGAGCTTGTTCGTTCTGCTCAGTTGCCATTGATTTACTCCGTTTAAATGGGTTCTTAAACATGTACAGTCCTTGGGCGTCAGAGTTAACTGCGTTAATACTGAACTGCCATGATTGAAATTTTTAATTATTTAAAGAAATCGGGGCAGGGGTAAAAAATTCAAGCACAACTACAGATTAATTTTAGGATTTATTTAGATTTAATGGCTTTCATAAAAGTAGCATCGTATTTTTAGATACAAATAATAATTTTTATCTGTTTTAAATATTTTTAGAACCGGTGCATCATAGCGTCATTAACAGCGACCTTGTTCTGAGGAGAGAGCTGAACCAGGTTGCTGTTGCCTTATTTTTTAAGCTGTTTTTTCCAGTCGGATCCCTCACACATGGTCCGGCTTTTTTTTGTCCAGATTATTTTTTAGACATAAAAGCGATTAATAACTAAGCAATAAAGTATTACACAAAAAATGAGCAACGCTATATTATTCATTTCAGATTCTATCGCTGTAGTTTCTTCTCTTTTTTAGAAATGTGTTTTCGTGGCTTATCTTTTCTCTAGATAAGCCTTTTTTTTGCCTGAAATTTGCTACGGTTTTCGACTTATAAAATGGGATCATCTTCATCAAGGCTGTGTTGAGTAAAAACATTTCTTCTATTCAAAGAAAATAACTGGAATGAGATCAAAACCATAAAACCGAGTCCATAAAAAAAGCCCTGATCTAAATCAGGGCCTCTTTTTTTATTTATATTCTGCCTAATCACGACGATTACGTGGTCGCTGCTGTTCCTGTTTACGTCGCTGATCATTCCAGCGTGGATTATTGGAGCGGTTTTGCTGAACCCGTTTACGCTGCTGTTCTGCCACTTTTTTACGTTGTTCCAGCTGCTGGCGACGTTTACGTTCGGCCTGGGCCTGTTTCTGACGCTGGTTACTCAGATTCTTGCGTTGCTGTTCCAGACGTTGTCGTTCCAGTTGAGTTTTACGACGATCCAGTTCTATTTGCCGACGACGTTCCTGTTCCCAGTTACGCTGCTGAATATTTTTGCGCCGTTCCAGTTCCAGCCTCTTACGTTGCTGTTCATATTCCCAGCGTTGCCGGTCATAGCGACGATCCTGATCATAGCGATAGTCATAACCTCGATCGCGACGGTCATAACGTCCGTCATAATAACCATCATCAGGAAAAGCCACACAGCCTACGGCTAAAAATGCAGTGGCTAAGGATACCGTTATTATTCTTATCGCCATAAGCTATCTCCTTTTATACAGACTTCTACATCAAAGTCGCAAAAGTGCTGTAAAAATCTTACTTAAACTGTCAATGACATCTGATTAAATTCAGGTTAGCGTATTTGGCAGATGATCTATGTACATTGATATTAAGACTTATATAAGAATATGGTCACTAAAACCCTAATCATGTAGAAAAAATGAAGAATTATGGGAAAAGGATGAAAACTCATGGGTGCGAATAATCCGGTCACAAAATTTGTAATGTATAAGGGGCAGGGCACTGCAGCACGTTTGCTGGATTGCCTGCCGAGCTTTGCACAAGAACGTCTGGTAAAAGCATTGGATTATCCTTATGACTATCCTGATTTGGATCCTTATATAAAATGCTTGATGGCGATTCAGATTAAACAGGGAGAGCACAGTTTTATTAGTGCAGATGCGGTGCAGTCACGTCAACTGTTTGATGAACGCATGAAAGCTATTCAGGCGAAACCGACGCCGGTCAAGGCAGTCGAGGATCTGCGTTTGCCATTGCAAAATGGCACTATCTTTGCCCGACATTATCATCCGGCACCACAGAAAAAATTGCCGATGGTCATTTTCTATCATGGTGGTGCATTTATAGTGGGTGGTCTGGATACGCATGATGAGTTCTGCCGTTTATTGGCGGTGCATGCCAAGGTGCAGGTACTCAGCGTGGCTTATCCGCTAACGCCCGAATACAGTCCTTTGCAGATGGTACAGGTCTGTGAAGATGCTCTGGCTTGGGTACATCAAAACATCAAGCAGTTGAAAATCTATAAAAACCAGATTGTAGTGGCAGGGGATAGTGCAGGTGGAAATCTGGCGGCAGTGGTTGCGCAGCGGAGTGCCGATAAAATCTATGCACCTCGCGCACAGTTATTGCTTTACCCGGCTGTCGATTTTAAAAGCCGCCATCCTTCTTTTTATGCATACAATCAGGGCCTGGTACTTTCAGCTCAGGATATTGATCTGGTGACCAAGCTATATGCTGAAACACATCAGGTCGAACTGGACGATCCGCTGATTTCACCGACCTATGGTGAACTGAAGAATCTACCGCCTGCCTATGTGATTACCGCCCGTCATGATGTGTTGCATGATGAGGGTTCAATCTATGCTCTGAAGTTACGTGAGAATGGGGTACGAGTGTACTATCAGGAATATACGGATCAGGCACATGGTTTTATCAATCTGACCCCAATTCATAAACGTTCGAAAAAGCAGGTTATTGAACTCAGCAAGAATTTCCGTAAATTCCTGGATAAAAAGATCTGATTCAAAAATAGATGTAAAAAAGGTGTTTCACGTGAAACACCTTTTTTATTTTTTATGGATCTTGGCTTCTGGAAAGACTAAATTAAATTTAGGTACATAAAAGCTTTGTAAATATTTAGCTTTAGAAAAATCTGGGAATATATCCTGAGTATCTTGCCACTCTGCTTGAATGAGCTTGGATAAATAACCCCGGAATTGAGGGCTAAACTGATAATACTGGGATTTCCAGGTTTGCCGGATTTTTAGCATGGAGCTTGGAAGATGATGACTATTTAAATAGAAAGAACGAGGAGATTTAGGTTTTTTAAGACGAAGCGTCATGCTTTGCCCACGATGAGTTATGCGACAAATCGTTTCCTGTCCCTGTTCTTGCCAGTCAAACTCTGCATATTCTTTAGGAATACCCCACAAGTGCTGACCATGCACAATAGATTCATGAGTAGAGACATAAATTTTCGGAATAGTCGAAAGACGCCGTCTGCTAATTAAAGGATGATCCATAATCAGCAATTCATCATAAGGACCCACAGGAGAATGATGGTAGCGCACCAATAAAACCTGAACGACACGGCCGAGTGGAGATGGCGCAATCCGAAAACTCTGAAATTCACGAATAAAATGAGGGGTAATCCAGTAATTCAGAATAAAACCCTCCCCCTGCAAATGCCAAGGCGGAAATTGATGGACGCTTTTCTCCTGTAGTAATGCATGGCTCATTATTATTCTCTTGTCTTTAGTCGGCAGGTCACTGCATTATTAGTCATGAAAGATTAATATGTTGTGAATCTCAACCTTTCTTTATCAGTAGATGAGTTAAAAAATGTTAAAAAAATCATTATCTGCTATCGCGTTGATCGCACTTAGCTTGCCAAGTTTTGCTGCCAATACCCTGATCGAGATGAAGACCTCATCCGGTAATATCGAAATTGAACTCTTTAATGACAAAGCACCGATTACGGTGAAAAACTTTGAAGAATATGTCAAAAGCAACTTCTATACAGGAACCATTTTCCATCGGGTCATTCCAGGCTTCATGATTCAGGGCGGAGGTTTTGATCTCAACATGCAAGAAAAAGCCAATAATAAAGCTTCAATCAAGAATGAATCAGATAATGGTTTGCAAAACAAACGTGGCACTTTGGCCATGGCACGTACCAATGATCCTAATTCGGCTAAAGCACAGTTCTTTATTAACCTAGTAGATAACAGTTTTCTGGACCGTTCACCAAGAAATGCTGGATATGCGGTATTTGGGCGGGTTACTAAAGGTATGGAGGTAGTCGATAAGATCGCTCAAGTACCTACTCAGAACTATGGCATGCATCAGGACGTCCCGAAAACAGCAGTAAAAATTAACAGTGTGACCATTAAAGCACCAAGCGTGAAAAAGTAAGTGAAAAATAAAACATAAATGTTTTGTTTATATTTTCTTTGGAATATTATGAACTTATGTAACAATTGGTAGAAAAATGAACCAATTTGGTGCATAAAAATGAAACAGTCATGATTGGTGTGCGTTAAAAGCACTTGCTTGTGTAGGAAATTGCCCTATAATGAGCTCATACCGACGAGATAGACGGAAACGAACGAAACGCGAAGCGTTGAGTTGTTAAGTTTATCAAAGTCCAGCTTCTAGCACTGACGAGGTGTTAGAAAGATCATTAAGAGATTATGAAGAACAACTTGTGTGGATTTTTACTGGTTGATTGATCGAAATTATTTTCATTGATTGAATGGTAGAAATTACTCGAAGTTTATTTGAGAAATATTTGTCAGAAAATTGATGAGCCAAGTTTAAGAACTTTACTTATAAAGTTCGAAATGATTTTAACTGAAGAGTTTGATCATGGCTCAGATTGAACGCTGG
>NZ_VPEG01000028.1:0-48243 GCF_013417275.1 Acinetobacter sp. YH16038
GAGAATTGAGACATCAATATGGCAATAAACTGATCCCACCGGGAAGCCGCTCTAAATTTCTGTCCAACATGGTGCACTTTAGCAAGTTGTTCAAAATCCTGTCGCACAACAGGTTTAATTAGCTCATGAAATACGGTATTCTGATGTGACAAAACCTGAATCCTGGTCGTTAAAGTGTTTGTTTGCACTCATATTTTAACTGTTAGGACTCAGGTTTTTTTATTTAAAGCAAACTATGGGACAGCAGTGCGCTATATGCGCCTTTTTTATTTAAAACAGTTATTTTTTGTCGTTCCCGCCGAACAGTGGACCCATGCCACCGCCGCCACCAAACTGTTTTTGCAGACCGCTCAGTGATTTCATCATTTTTGCCATACCCGACGGATTGGCAAATTTCTTCATCATCTTCGCCATCTGCGCATGCTGTTTGATCAGCTTGTTGACTTCTGATACTTCCATACCACAACCTGCTGCAATACGCTTTTTACGGCTTGGATTCATCAGGTCAGGGTTACGACGTTCCTTGATGGTCATCGACTGGATAATCGCTTCCATTTTCTTCACTTGCTTTTCAGGATTCGCCTGCGCAATCGCATCTTGAATACCAGAATTGCTCATGCCTGGAAGTTTGTCCAGGAAGCCCATCATGCCGCCCATCTTGTTCATCTGCTCGAATTGCATCAGCATATCTTCAAAGTTGAAGCTACCGCCTTTCTGCAATTTCTTCGCCATTTTCTCGGCTTTTTCTTTGTCGATTTTGCGTTCAACTTCTTCGACCAAAGAAAGCACGTCACCCATGCCCAGAATACGCTGTGCCACACGTTCCGGATGGAATGGCTCAAGCGCATCCAGTTTTTCGCCCATACCGAGGAACTTGATTGGCTTGCCAGTAATCGCACGAACAGACAGTGCTGCACCACCGCGCGCATCACCATCAGTTTTAGTCAGGATCACACCTGTCAAAGGAAGCGCATCGTTAAATGCTTTGGCCGTATTTGCCGCATCCTGACCGGTCATGGCATCGACCACGAACAGGGTTTCAGTCGGATTAATCGCTGCATGCAGCTCTTTAATCTCTTCCATCATATCGTCATCGATATGCAGACGACCTGCTGTATCGACAATCAGTACATCGGCAAACTGGATTTTTGCCTGTTCAATTGCACGATTAACGATACTGATTGGTTTTTCAGTAGCACTCGATTCAAGGAAAATCGCGCCAACTTCACCAGCCACTGTCTGTAACTGCTTGATCGCAGCCGGACGATAAACGTCGGCAGACACCATAGCTACTTTTTTCTTTTGACGCTCTTGCAGGAAGCGCGCAAGTTTGGCTGCAGTCGTGGTTTTACCCGCACCCTGCAAACCGGCAAGCAGTACCACCACCGGTGGTTTTGCTGCAAGGTCAAGGCTTTCATTAGCCTCGCCCATCATTTTGGTCAATTCGTCATAGACGATTTTGACGAAGGCTTGCCCTGGTGATAACTGAGTCATCACTTCCTGGCCTAATGCTTCTTCCTTAACTTTCGCGATAAATTCACGAGTTACAGGTAACGCAACGTCGGCTTCAAGAAGTGCCATACGTACTTCACGTAACGTATCTTTAATATTGTCTTCGGTTAGCTGCCCTGAGCCAGTAACATTTCTTAAACTCTGCGTGAGTCGTTCTGTTAAGGTATCAAACATTGCAAAATCCGCTTAAAATAGCCAGTAGCAAAAAATTGTTTCTTAAAATAGAAAATTTATGCATAGAATGCTATAGGATACTGTAGTTCGCACTGAATTTATATAAATGAATATTCATCACCCTTAAAAAGGTTTGACATGCTTAGCCTACCCTTGGTCTACACGATCTTAGCATTAATCGCTTATACCTCCTCTTTTTGGTATCTGTTCATTCATTTAATGACTAAACGTACTCCAAATCAATGGTTTGTCGGCTTAACAGCTTTAGTTGGACTGGTACTGCATGCTTTGGTTTTATCAGGTGACATGTATACCCCGATGGGGATGAATTATGATGTATTTGCCTTACTTTCCTTTACTTCAGGGCTAATGCTGCTGCTAAGCATCATTTACAGTACCTATCGGCCGATTATTGCGCTAAACCTGATTGGTATTCCCGTCGCTGCGACCGGCCTGATTCTCGGTTTCAGTTTCACCCAGCCAGCGAAAGTTATTGCACAAAATTCCCTAGGTCTGGATATTCATATTATCTTGTCCCTATCTGCATACGCTGTGTTATTGATGGCGACGATTCAGGCCGTCATTTTGCGGTTTCAGGATCGTGAACTGAAGAAAAAACAGAAACGTCGGGTTTGGGTCAATCTGTTGCCCTCCTATCAGGATATGGAATCTTTATTGTTCGATATGCTGATGACTGGTTTCATTCTATTGACACTGGCATTGGGTTTTGGCTTCTTTACCATTGATAATTTCTTTGCCCAGCATCTGGCCCATAAGACCGCCTTTAGTATTGTGTCCTGGCTGGTTTATGGTGCATTATTGATTGGCCACTGGAAATTTGGCTGGCGTGGTCAGAAAGCAGTTCGTTTTACCCTGCTTGGGTTTGGCCTGCTGGCGCTCGGTTTTATCGGCTCCAAATTTGTGCTGGAAATGCTGTTAAACAAATAAATTGATTTACCTCTACTTTATATTTTTAAAGCCCAGTTAAGACTGGGCTTTTTATTTAATTATCCTTTTCTTGATCTGGATTTATCCTTCCCACTCGTAGCGATAGCGGCCAACTCACCACCCGGGGCAATTCTGGATCTTCCCATTCTGGCAATAAGGCATCTGCCAGTACATTCAGCGGATTATGTCCGAGTGCCTGGGTGGCTGCTTTTACGGCTGACCAAGTACTCATATAGCCTATCAGTTGGTAAAAGTTCCACTCGACTTGTAATACCGGCGGCTGTACAGAAATTTCCTGAAATGGAAATGGCAGATTTTTGTATCCTTCATCGACATGGCGACGTTCAGGTGCCCAATAGGGTGCGATCGTCACTTCATAAAAATGTCTGAAATAATGATTCAGATGTTCTTCATCAATGCTGAATACCCCATAACTAATAAGAGCCAGAATGGCATTGGATTTTGCAATACGGCGAACTTCCGCATAGAACTTGTCCAGATCCAGCCAATGGGCAGCTTGTGCGACTGAAATCAGATCTACACTCTGGTCAACACATGGGATTTCTTCGGCTAAGGCCTGATGATATTGAATTTTCGGATGAGGTTTGGCCTGTGCGATTTGTTCGCTACTCGCATCAATGGCAATGATCTGATCAAAATAATGCGCCAAAACCTCTGAAAACTGTCCTGAGCCACAGCCGACGTCTAAAGCCAATTTGGTACTCGTTGATAGCTTTGCCAGCATCTTCCCCAAAGTGTCCGGATAATGCGGGCGAAACAAGGCATAATCTTGGGACTGCTGGGAGAAATGGTCTTTAAATTCCCGCCTTTCCATCTGCACTTTCCTGACCTGTTTTCTAACAGCTTAACTCGATCCGGAAAGGCGACAATAGGAATTTGGTTTCATTTCCAATAATTTTTAAAACTAAAAAATTAGCGTATTTTAATTATCTAAATTTTTTAAAAATCAGCGAGTTTAACTATTTTGCTTGATTTGATAATCCGCTTTAAAGTTCTGATAACTACGTCGCTCTGCGGAATTTTCGGTTAAAGCTTTTACTTCCTGCATGGTATTCAAACAACGTGCAGTGAGCTGGATATATTGCTCGGTGCCATGGCTTTTCCAGACAATTTCTTTTTCTTCTAAAGGACGGATGACTTTTGCCGGACTGCCAAGTACCAAATTATTCGCTGGCACTTTGAATTTGGCCTTAACTGTACTGTTGGCCCCAACAATGACATTCTCCCCGATCTCGGCCTCATCCAGAATTACGCTGTTCATACCGATCAGGGCATTTTTTCGTACCACGCAGCCATGCAGAATGGCACCATGACCGACATGGCCATATTCTTCAACCAAGGTCACACTGTCCGGAAATCCATGAATGGTACAGGAATCTTGGACATTGGCATTTTTCTGGATATGAATCCGGCCAAAATCGGCCCGCAGCGAAGCGAACGGACCAATATAAACTCCGGCTTCAATGATCACATCACCGATCAGCACAGCCGTAGGATGGACATAAGCTTCAGGGCTGACGACAGGAATCACCCCATCAATCGCATAACATGGCATAGACTCCTCCTTGAGCTATTACATTCATGATTTTTTAAAATATTAAAAAGTCAATTCCGGCTGCTTTAAGCCACCAAAACGTTTATAAAATTGTGGATGTGCCGGTGGCATAAGGCCTTCCGCTGTCCGGGCAGTCTCCAGGAAAAACTCATCTCCTGCTGCAAATACTGCCTGATATAGATTGGTACTTAAGTTACGTGCAATCAGTGACAACCAGTCTGTTGGTAACAGTTCAAATGGCAGATTCGGGTCTTTCAGTAAAATACGGCGATATTGATGGATCAGCAGGATACGGATCTGAAAGGCTTGTACCGGATCTAGTTCCTCTTCATTTTCCACCAGATAGAAAAACTCGCGGAAATCGCTAATAAATTTTTCATAACGCTGATGCAGTTCCGGGATTGGCCAATTGGTTTCGACCATGCGTTTAATGGTTGGATAAGATTCCTGCCAAAGCTGTAAAGTTTCAGCACGAAACACTACGACTTGATCAGTCATCTTGTTATTCAGTAAGAGGTTTTGCAGTTTCTGCTGATCACACCCCGGATAGGCCATGACATTGGTCGCGATATTGGCAAAGCCTAACCATTCCAGTTCTTTTTTTAGCGTCTGTTTATTTTCCAGTTCAACTGAACTGAGCAGAACCAGGTCCCATTTCTGATCCCATTCATTATGCTGGAAGCTGTAAATCTTTTGGTCTGCGGTAATAAAACGCTGACGGCTGCTTTCGGTAATACGGTAATAACTGGTGCGGCCAATTTTTTCAGAACTCAGCCAGCCATTTTGTACCAGACGGAATACGGCGGTACGCACAGAACGCTCATTGAAGCCGAATACATCCATCAGTTGAATCAGGCTGGCAAGACTAATGACTCCCCCGCGGTGATAAATACTGTCACCAAAAATCGTCATTACCAATGAGGTTCCACTAAGGGTCTCATTCTGAATGAAATCATCAATTACTTGTTTTAATTTCGGATTCATTACGTTCAATTTACCTTGTTAAAGCCGGATGACAGACCTGAGCCTGTCATCCAGACGTATTTAAGCGGACTTTCGGATATCAAACACCCGCTGAGCCTTACCTTCAGAGCGTGGCAAGCTACCTTCCGGTAAAACTTCCACACTGACACTAATCCCGACCATGGTCTTGATTTGTACTTTCAGCTGATTTGCCAATTGGTGTGTCATATTTATAGCATTATCTTTACGCATTTCGGTACGAATATGCAATGTATCCAGATGGCCCTGTTTACAAATCTGAATCTGATAATTCGGAATAAGCTGCGGAATATGCAGGATTTGCTCTTCAATTTGTGATGGGAACACATTCACGCCACGAATAATCATCATGTCATCACTGCGACCGACAATCTTGTCCATACGACGCATAGTACGTGCTGTACCTGGCAATAAGCGTGTCAGATCACGGGTACGGTAACGAATCACCGGCATACCTTCTTTGGTGATGGTGGTAAATACCAGCTCACCCAGTTCACCATCAGGTAATACTTCACCCGTTTCCGGATGGATAATTTCAGGATAGAAGTGATCTTCCCAGATGGTAGGTCCATCTTTGGATTCCAGACATTCCATCGCCACACCCGGTCCCATGACTTCGGACAGGCCGTAAATATCCAGCGCATCAATGCCTAGACGTTCTTCAATTTCACGGCGCATTTCATTGGTCCATGGCTCTGCACCAAAGATACCTGTCTTGATTGAACAGTCCTTGGCAGTTCCGAATTTTTTCTCCAGACATTCAATAATGTTCAGACAGTATGATGGAGTGACCATTAAAGCTGTTGGCTTGAAATCATGAATCAGCTGGGCCTGCTTGTCGGTCTGGCCACCTGACATTGGAATTACGGTGGCACCCAGACGTTCTACGCCATAATGTGCACCTAGGCCACCAGTAAACAAGCCGTAACCATAAGATACCTGAATCGTATCTTTACTACTGAGTCCGGCTGCACGCAACGAGCGTGCCACAACATCTGACCAGGTATTAATGTCATTCTGGGTATAACCGACTACAGTCGGCTGACCTGTGGTTCCTGAAGAAGCATGTACACGGACAATCTGCTCCTGAGGCACAGCGAACATACCAAATGGATAGTTTTCGCGCAGATCCTGCTTGGTGGTGAACGGGAATTTTGCCAGATCATCCAGTGATTTTAGATCATCCGGATGGACACCGGCTTCATCAAATTTTTTCTTGTAAACCGTACTGTTCTGATAGGCATGCTGCAGCGTTTTTTTCATACGTTCCAATTGCAGGCTACGTAATTCATCTACTGAAGCGGTTTCAATCTGTTCCATTGCATTGTTATTCATATTCTTGCTCCTGCTGCAGTCATCCTGACTGCTGATGATTTCTCTTTTGATTCAGTCCTTAAGCCACATTTTCCAGAATCAGTGCGACACCCTGTCCAACACCGACACACATGGTACAAAGGGCATATTTTCCTTGCTTGCGCTGTAATTCTTTCATGGCAGTAATCACCAGTCGTGTACCGCTCATTCCGAGTGGATGGCCAAGGGCAATAGCACCCCCGTTTGGATTGACTCGTGGATCATCATCCTGAAGGCCTAGCTCACGTAGCACTGCAAGTGCCTGTGCGGCAAAGGCTTCATTCAGTTCGATCACATCCATCTGTTCCAGACTTAAGTTTGTCTGTTTTAATACTTTCTGTATCGCTGGTACTGGTCCAATCCCCATATAGCGTGGCTCTACACCTGCACTGGCAATTCCTACCACCCGTACTAGCGGTTTCAGTCCATATTGTTCTGCGAAATATCTATTACCCAGTAGCACACAGGCTGCACCGTCATTGACACCAGACGCATTACCCGCAGTTACCGAACCACCTTCCTTGCGAAATGGTGCTTTTAGAGAAGATAACTTTTCTAAAGTAGTATCGGCACGTGGATGTTCATCTTCAGCAATCACCCGAGTAGAACCCTTAGCGCCCTTGATTTCCACTGGCAGGATTTCTGCCTGAAAAATACCATTCTGCTGTGCCTGTGCAGTTTTTTGCTGACTGTGATAAGCAAACAGATCCTGATCTTCACGATTAATCTGATATTTTTCAGCCACATTTTCTGCTGTTTCCGGCATGCTATCTACGCCGAAACCTACCTTAAATTTTGGATTGATAAATCGCCAGCCAATGGTGGTGTCATAAATTTCAGGAGTACGGCTAAATGCTGTGATGGGCTTGGATTGTACAAATGGTGCACGGCTCATGGATTCTACCCCACCGGCGACTACAAATTGCGCTTCACCCGATTTAATTGCACGTGCTGCCAGAGCGACAGCATCCAGACCGGAAGCACAGAGACGGTTTACAGTAATGGCAGGTACACTTTCCGGCAGGCCCGCTAAAAGTGCTGCCATACGCGCGACATTACGATTATCTTCACCGGCCTGATTGGCACAGCCTAAAATCACTTCATCAACTTCTGCCCATGGCAGGTTGGGATGCTGCTGTTTTAAATACTGGATCGGCAAAGCAGCAAGGTCATCAGTACGAATACTGCTCAAACCACCTGCGTAACGACCAATTGGGGTACGAATACCGTCAAAAATATAAACATGTTCCATCGTTCTTGTTCCTTAGCTCGCCACACGTAACTGTGTTGGCGATACTTGTTGCGCCTGTCCTAGCGCTGTCTGCTTAGTTCAATATATACCAGGTTGTATCACTCTTCACCAAAAATACGATACATATTTTTTAATATTTGTAAATTTGTGTCATATTAAATTCTATTTACTCATTCAAAATATTTACCTGAATAAATAAAATAAATAATAATTTAAAAATCAACAGCTTGAGTAGAAAAATAGTGCATAAATCTATATTTTCAGATTTCATTTACTATCAGGGTACTACTACATATAACATAGGACCTAACTAACCATCAGACCAAATAGGTATCATATTCATACCTGTCAGGAATAATTCAACTCGACCAAGTGGCTAAGCGACAACTGAAAGGAAAAAATCGCACAACTTTGAGCCGAGTCAAATCCTTCTCCGGCAGATTTAGCAGCCCTTATATTGTGGTGTGCGTTTTTGCATAAAGGCCTGAACGCCCTCACGATAATCATTAGAACGGCCCGCCAGACGTTGCAGATCGCGCTCCAGAATCAGTTGCTCATCCAGATTATTGTCTGCAGCGGCATGAATCGCTTTCTTGATCAGGGATAGACCATAAGTCGGCTGAGTCGCCAGATGTTCAGCCATTTTTTCAGTTTCTGCCTTTAACTGATCATCTTCAACTACCTGCCAGATCATGCCGAGTTGCAGCGCACGTTCAGCCGAGATTTTGTCACCCAGCATCGCCAGACCCATCGCTTGAGCACGGCCAACCAGGCGTGGTAGGAACCAGGTACCCCCTGAATCTGGCACCAGACCGAGACGGCAAAAAGCCTGAATAAATGAAGCAGATTTCGCTGCTACCACGATGTCACAAGCCAGAGCAATATTGGCACCTGCACCCGCTGCTACACCATTTACGGCACAGATCACCGGTTTTGGCATTTCAGTAATCAGTTTAATCAGCGGGTTGTAGTATTTTTCAATGGATAAACCTAAATCTGGAGCATCAGCGTTTGGATCTACTACACGGTCGTTCAGGTCCTGACCAGCGCAGAAACCACGACCTTCTGCAGAAATCACCACTGCGCGAATTGCTGAATCTTGCGCCCAGCGTTTTACGACAGAAGATACTTCCTGATGCATGGTTTCATTAAAACTGTTGAGCTGTTTAGGACGATTAAAAGTCAGGTAGCCCACTGCATTTTTTTCTTCAACATTAATTGTTTGGTAATCCATTACGCACCTTTAAATTCTGGTTTTCTTTTTTCCAGGAAAGCATTGATGCCTTCCTGACGATCCTGGGTAGCGGCCAGCCAGACGAAATGCTGACGTTCCAGTTTAAGGCCCTGACTCAGGGTCACTTCATGTATTGATTTCAGGGACTGTTTAATTACACGGATGGCCAGCGGTGCCTGTTTTGCAATTTTTGCTGCCAGTTCTACCGCATATTGCACGGTCAAATCTGCCGGACAAACCTGGCTGGTGATGCCATGCTGTAAAGCGGTCTGTGAAGAAATCACTTCACCGGTCATAGCCCAACGCATACATAGTTGCTGTCCTACCAGACGTGCCAGACGTTGGGTTCCACCTGCACCGGGCAACATACCGAGGCTAATCTCTGGCAGGGCAAACTGGGCATTATCACCCGTCATTACGATGTCACCATGTAGTGCCAGTTCAAAGCCGGCACCAAAAGCATAGCCATTTACTGCCATGATCAATGGCTTGGAAAATTCATCAATGCGTTTCCATAACAATGGACGCTGATCCTGCTGAATGCTGACCACATCCAGTTGTGCTAACTCATTTAAATCCGCACCGGCTGCAATACACTGGGTATTACCAGTAATCACTACCGTCTTGACTTCGGTATCTGTATCCAGAATTTGCAGTGTGTCAGCAATGGCTTTCAAAGTGGCATTGTTCAGGGCATTGCGCTTTTCTGGGCGGTTCAGCTCGATCAATACCACACCAGCTTTGGGTGAACTGGTTTTAATCAATTCCATAGTGATTTTCCTGTGATGGACCTGATTTCCGGCTTATTCATCAAAACTCAGACGCACATTGGCTGAGGTTGGACGTGCCTGACAGCTCAGCACATAACCTTTCTGGATTTCTTCTTCTTCCAGGCTATAGTTGATCGCCATTTCCACTTCACCCTGCAGCACCTTACATTTACAGGTTGCACATACCCCGCCCTTGCAGGCATATGGCAGATCTGCACCAGCACGTAAAGCCGCATCCAGAATACTGTCATCCTGTTTGGACACTTCAATGATCAGCTCACGACCATCCAGAATGATGTTGACCTTTTCCTCGGTACGGCTTTCGATCTGCTGCGCAGAGGCTTTTGGTGCAGTCCCGGTATTAAAGCGTTCGGTGTGAATTTTGCTGCGTTCAATCCCGAGAGTTGGCAATACAGTTTCGACCGCATTCATCATTTCTTCAGGACCACAAGCAAAGCAGTGATCAGTTTCTGCTGGAATCAGGCCCGCCTGGAACAACTGCTGCAATTTTTCTGCATCAATACGACCATTGAAAATCTCGCTGTCATTCAGTTCACGCGAGAAAATATTGATCAGTTGCAAACGTTCCTTAAAACGGTCTTTCAGATCCATGATCTGTTCAGAGAACATGGTCTGTTTCCAGGAACGGTTGCCATAAACTAAGGTAAAAGTAGCATCTTTCTGACGGTTCAAAACTGCTTTGACAATAGAGAGGATTGGCGTAATACCACTACCTGCAGCAAAGCCCAGATAATGTTTGCCACCAACCTTGGCCGCTTTCTGAAAAAACACACCTTGTGGTGGCATCACTTCCAGTACATCGCCGACTTTCAGATTTTCATTGGCCCAGGTCGAGAACTGGCCCTGATCAATTTTCTTGATCGCAATACTCATGTCTTCATCACTATCGCTACAGATCGAATAGCAACGGCGCAATTCTTCCTGTTCTGTCATATGACGGATGGTCAGGTGTTGGCCCGGCTGATACTGAAAATTTTCGGCATGTTCCGGACTCAGTTCAAAAGCAATGCAAATTGCCTGTTCAGTCTGAGACTGAATCGATTTAATGGTTAACGGAATAAACTGGCTCATTTCAAAATCCTTCTTAAGCTGTGGCAATCTCACGCTTTATTGTTATGGCTTGTGCGCTTAAGCCCTTAAATACATTTAAAATAGTCAAACGGCTCCAAGCATTCCTGACATTTGTACAGCGCCTTGCAAGCGGTTGAACTGAATTCACTGAGTAGTCGAGTGTGATGGCTCTGACAATGTGGACACTGGATACCATCACTGAGTGCGACATGGGTACCGCAGCTGTTTGAACCACCTTTGGGTGGGGCAATACCATATTGCTGCAGTTTCTGTTTGCCTTCTTCACTCATCCAGTCAGTGGTCCATGCTTCTGACAGATCGACCACGACTTTGACCGGCGTCAGCTCATGTGCTGCAAATGCCTGGATGATTTCCGCCTTGAGCAGATCGGTTGCCGGACAGCCACTATAAGTGGGGGTCAATCGAACCACGATTTCATCCTGTGGGTTGATCTCCACTCCACGAATCATGCCCAGGTCAAGGACTGACAGGACTGGAATTTCCGGATCGGAAACCTGTGCCAGGACCTCCCAGCATTGATCTTCTACATGTCTAATCAAGTTCATGCCACTCACTCCCTGTGATGTGCTGGATTTACCAGTCCATGCCTGGATAGCTGCGCTGCATATATTGCAGTTCCGCCAGTACATAACCCAGATGTTCGGTATGTAGTCCCTGCTTGGCGCCACTACGGTAAGCACCACTTTCTGGCAAGCTCAGTTCAAAACGTTGCAACTCAGCAGATATAGTTTCCAACCATTTCGGTTTCAGCAGTTCCAGATCCGGAATCAGGTGAGCATCAACCAGCTGACGTTCATCTGCAGTCAGGCTGAACAGCTCTTCAGTAAAGCGCCATAGCTGGTTCAGACCATTCTGGATCTTTTCATGTGCTTCTGCAGTACCTAAGCTCAGACGTTCCATCCATGAGGTTGAAAAACGCAAATGGTATTTCACCTCTTTCAGCGACTTGATGGCGAATGAAGAAATGTCTTCATTCCTGCTATTGCTCAGGGCTGCAAACAGCAAAGCATGGTAATGATCCATCAACCATTGACGCACAATGGTTTGACCAAAGTCATTATTTGGCTGTTCGCACAGCAATAGGTTGCGGTATTCACGCTCGGTACGGAAATAGGCCAGTTTGTCTTCATCACGGCCCAGTCCTTCAATTTCACCGGCAAGACTCAGCGCGGTACGTGCCTGACCTAACAGGTCCAAACCAATATTTGCCAATGCAATATCCAGCTCTAGCTCCGGTGCGTGACCGCACCACTCTGCCAGACGGTGTGAAAGGATGAGTTGGCTATCGCCAACATGCAGTAAAAATTGTGCCAATACCTGATTCGTCATTGCTCTTTCCTCCACCTTACATGTGTTCGATGCCATCTGGAATGTGATAGAAGGTCGGATGACGGTAGACCTTGTTCAATGAAGGATCAAAAAACTCTGATTTTTCATCTGGTTGAGATGAGGTAATCAGTTCAGATTTCACGACCCAGATGCTTATCCCTTCATTGCGGCGGGTATAGACGTCACGGGCATTTTGCAGGGCAATTTCATCATCAGGAGCACGCAGGCTGCCGACATGACGGTGGCTCAGACCCTGTTTGCTGCGAATAAATACTTCGTATAAAGACCAGTTATTCTTGTTCATTTGCATATCCTTGTGCTATTCCGTTGCCTTAGGCGATTTTTCGTTGATCTGACTGCTGCTGTTGCTTGCTGGCATAAACTGCTGCTGATTCACGTACCCATTTGCCCTCTTCCCAAGCCTTGCGGCGTGCTTCGATACGTTCGTGGTTGCATGGACCTTTGCCTGCCAGTACATCGAAAAACTCATCCCAGTTCACTTCGCCAAATTCATAGTGGCCTGTTTCTTCATTAAACTTCAGGTCTGGATCCGGTACAGTCAGGCCAAGCTGCAATACTTGCGGCACAGTGTTATCGACAAATTTCTGACGCAATGCATCATTACTGAATAATTTGATTTTCCACTGCATGCTTTGCGCACTGTTTGGAGAATTGTCATCACTTGGACCAAACATCATTAATGCCGGCCACCAGAAACGATTCACTGCATCCTGTGCCATTTGTTTCTGTTCTGGCGTGCCTTGTGCCAGTTGCATCATGGCCTCAAAGCCCTGACGCTGGTGGAAACTTTCTTCTTTACAGATACGCACCATGGCACGTGCATAAGGACCATAAGAGGTACGGCATAACGCCACCTGATTGACGATTGCAGCACCATCTACCAGCCAGCCAATCGCCGCTACATCTGCCCAGGTCAGAGTTGGATAGTTAAAAATGGATGAGTATTTCATGCGGCCAGCAATCAGCTTTTCCATCATGTCATCACGGTCTGCACCAAGCGTTTCTGCTGCACTGTACAGGTACAGGCCATGTCCTGCTTCATCTTGTACTTTAGCCAGCAATACCGCTTTGCGTTTCAAAGTCGGTGCACGGGTAATCCAGTTGCCTTCTGGCAGCATGCCAATTACTTCTGAATGTCCATGCTGGCCAATCTGGCGGATCAGGGTCTTTCTATAGGCATCCGGCATCCAGTCCTTCGCTTCAATAGAAATGTCCTGCTCTATCTTCTGATCGAATGTTTGTTGTTGCTTATTCATGTTTGTCTCACTTATCCCAAGTGCTGATACACTCAAATTAAAACGATACAAATATAAAATCAATACTATTTTTTAAGTATCATATATTTTTCAAAAGCATTTTTTATTAAGTTATTGTATTTATTGTTTTTAATTTTTTAATTACATCAAAGTTACTTTTTTGTTTGCGGATTATGATTGACATTTAAGCTTTTTGATTGCAATTTATGAAACATCAAAAGTAAAAATAAACTCAATAACGTATCATAAATGGAGTTATACAATGTTGGAACTGGACAGCACAACCCAGAGTACGGATCTTCAGGACGACACACAGGCGCATTACGCAGCTAAAGTTAAAGTATTGAGTTCACTGGTTTTAGGTGGTGAACATAGCGCACAAAATGACTTGCGTACGGTCTATCACGCCATTAGCGGTGAAGCGATTTATCAAGTCAGTAGCCACGGCATCGACATGTATAACGTAGTGCAATATGCCAAACAGAAAGGTGCTGCCATTGCCCACTGGACCTTCCACCAGCGTGCCAACGCCCTGAAACAGGTTGCACAATATTTACTGGAACGTAAGGAAGATTATTACCGCCTGGCAGCCGCAACCGGCTGTACCCGTAAAGATGCCTGGATTGATATTGAAGGCGGGATCGGCACCCTGTTCGCCTATTCAAGTCTGGTTCGCCGTGAACTCAGCGATGAAACGGCACTGGTTGAAGATGCCTGGATTCCACTATCCAAACAGGGTAGCTTTGGTGCCAAACATATCCTGAGCCCAAAAGCTGGTGTAGCAGTGCATATTAATGCCTTTAACTTCCCGATCTGGGGCATGCTGGAAAAAATTGCACCGACTTTACTAGCCGGCGTGCCGTGTATTGTGAAGCCGGCAACAGAAGGCGCAGAACTGACACATGCAGTCGTTAAAGACATTTTAGCCAGCAATTTACTGCCAGAAGGCACCCTTCAGCTGATCTGCGGGCAGACTTATGACCTGTTTGATCACCTGAATGCACAGGATACGGTAACCTTCACAGGTTCGGCTGCTACCGGCCAGAAACTGCGTGCGCATCCACACCTGAATGCCCACTCCATTCCATTCAGCATGGAAGCCGACTCGGTGAACAGCGCCATCCTGACCCAGCAAGCCAATGATGAAACCATTGACCTGTTTGTGCGTGAAGTCTTCCGTGAAATGACAACCAAGGCCGGCCAAAAATGTACTGCAATTCGTCGTGCCTTTGTGCCAGCAGCATTGCTCGATACCGTACAGCAACGCCTGACTGAAAAATTACAGAAAGTGGTCATTGGTGATCCTGCACAGGACGGCGTAACCATGGGTGCTCTGGCCAGCGTTAAACAGAAGCATGATGTTGCTGCCAAGGTAGAACAGTTGGCACAGGAAGCTGAAATCATCATGGGTAGCCACCTGCGCCAGGATTTTAGCATTCAGGTCGCACATCCAGAAAAATCTGCTTTCTATCCACCAACAGTGCTGTTATGTAAAGATCCGGTACAGGCCCAACAGATTCACAATATCGAAGCCTTTGGCCCAGTGGTTACATTGATGCCCTATAGTGACCTGCCACAACTGGCAACATTAGTAGCTCGTGGTGAAGGCAGTCTGGTTGCTTCAATTGTGCGTAACCATGATGAAAATATTGAACAGCTACTCAGTAAGATTGCCCCTTGGCATGGTCGTGTGCATATTCTGGACCGTGAGAGCGCTAAGGAAAGTACCGGTCATGGTTCACCACTGCCATTGTTAGTGCATGGTGGTCCGGGGCGTGCTGGCGGTGGTGAGGAACTCGGTGGCCTGCGTGCAGTGAAACACTATATGCAGCGTACTGCTATTCAAGGCTCACCAAATGCGCTGACTCAGGTCGGTCATAGCTGGACCGCAGGTGCTGAGGTATTTGAAGACCGCGTACACCCATTCAAGAAATCTTTTGATGAATTGCGTATCGGTGAACGCTTGTTGACTGCACGCCGCACCATTACTGAAGCTGATATTGTCAACTTTGGTGGTTTAAGTGGTGATTACTTCTATGCACATATGGACAAGATTGCGGCTGCAGAATCCTTGTTCGGTGAACGTGTCGCACATGGTTACTTCATTGTTTCTGCCGCTGCTGGCCTGTTTGTTGATGCTGCTCCGGGTCCTGTTATTGCCAACTATGGCATGGACAACCTGCGCTTCGTAGAACCAGTGAAAATTGATGATACCATTCAGGTAGAACTGACCTGCAAGCAGAAAACACCAAAACCACTGCGTGATGAGCAAAAACCGCATGGTGTCGTGGTTTGGGACATCAAAGTGAAAAACCAGCGTAATGAACTAGTCGCGACTTATGACATCCTGACTCTAGTGGAAAAAACCGCTTAACCACCATTTTCAGATACTTAAAGCAAGAAGGGAATCAATTTGATTCCCTTTTTTATTCTTTTAAAAATAATTGTATCTTTTTAATCTAGACATATTGACGGCTGTGCAAATTACTCCTAGATTAGATTAACTGATACATATTAAAAATAAAAATAATTAAATTTGTATCAAATAAGTTAATCACTATAACTTGCACAGGATGTTGCATGATGAATGAAAAAACATTGGTCATAGACAAGGTTGACAATGACGTCCAACCACTCGATTCTCATCTAAAAATTACTACGCCTATCCCTGAACAGGTAGCTACAGAAATTCCACCAGCAGCTCCAGAACGTAGCAGCTATCAATGGTATGTGGTGATCATCTGTATGGTGGCTTATATTCTTTCTTTCGTAGACCGTCAGATTTTGTCCCTGATGATTGAGCCAATTAAGGCCGACCTGATGCTCAGTGATACCCAGTTCAGCCTGTTACAAGGGCTGGCTTTTTCCCTGTTTTATGCCTTTATGGGCGTACCGATTGCCGCACTGGCCGACAAGAAATCCCGTGTGAAAATTATTTCAGTCGGGATTGCCTTCTGGAGTCTGGCAACTGCAGCCTGTGGTCTCAGCAAAAACTTTATCCAGATGTTTCTGGCTCGCCTCAGTGTCGGTGCAGGTGAAGCAGCACTTTCCCCTGCCTTTTATTCCATTGTGGCGGATCTATTCCCGAAACATAAACTGGGCCGTGCGCTGGGTGTTTATGCTATTGGTGCTTTTATCGGTTCAGGACTGGCTTTCCTGATCGGCGGTTATGTCATCGGTCTGCTCAAAGATGTGAGCTTTGTCACTTTACCGGTGATCGGTGAAATCAAAACCTGGCAGCTGACCTTTATGATTGTCGGTTTACCGGGTGTATTGTTGGCACTACTCATGATTCTGACCGTACGTGAACCAGAACGTAAAGGCCTCAAAATGGATGCGAATGGTGTCGCAGTGAAAGCATCTTTTAAGAATTCGATAGGTTTTATCAAAACCCATAAAAAGACATTCTTCTGTCATTTTGTTGGCTTCTCTTTCTACACCATGATGCTGTATTCCCTGCTCGGCTGGGCACCGGCCTACTACATGCGTCACTTTGGCCTGGATGCAAGCCAGACCGGATATATCCTTGGAAGTATTATTCTTGTCGCAAATACTTCAGGTGCCTTATTCTGTGGCTGGCTCATCGACTTCTTTTCTAAACGTGGCTATAGCGATGCAGCGATCCGTGCCGGTGCAATTGGCTGTGCTGCCCTGATCATTCCAAGTGTGCTGTTTACTCAGGTCGACAATATGCAGCTTTCATTCGCATTGATCTTTGTCGCGATGTTCTTCTCCACCTTCCCGATTCCAGCATCAGCCGCTGCTACCCAGATGTTGACACCGAACCAGTTGCGCTCTCAGGTATCAGCTAAATTCCTTTTAATTTCCAACCTGATTGCACTCGGTGTGGGTACAACTGCGGTGGCGCTGATTACTGACCGTTATTATGAAAATACCTTAATGGTGGGGAATTCAATTTCTATCGTCAATGCGATAGCCGGCCTGATTGGTGTGTTCCTACTGTATAAAGGGTGTCAGTATTATCGTGAAAGTATGAAAGTCGAAAAACTGATCGATTAAGACAATATTAGGTTTTTAAGATTTAAATCCAAACCTTAAATCAGCCGATTTAAGGTTTTTTTATTTAGATCACAAAAGACCAATAAGTACTCATTCAGGATTAATCTTTTTATGCAATTCATATGAAAATTAAACTGCCTGGACTTTCCCGCCAAAAAGCCGTATAACACCGTTTTTCGAATTAACAGGTGTTGACCGTTGAAACTTGTTCTTGCACCCATGGAAGGCTTAACAGACCCGATTATGCGTGATGTACTGACATCCGTCGGGAGCTTCGACTGGTGTGTAACCGAGTTTATTCGTGTCACGGATTCGGTGTTGCCGGATCATATCTACCATACCTACTGCCCTGAACTGTTAAATGACGGCAAAACTGCTGCCGGTACGCCGGTGCATGTACAGTTCCTGGGAAATAACCCGGAAATGCTGGCAGCCAATGCAGTGAAAGTCGCTGCTATGGGCGCGCCTGCAATTGACATGAATTTCGGCTGTCCAGCAAAAACCGTAAACCGTCATCGTGGTGGTTCAGTGCTATTAGATGAACCTGAAGTCGTCTATGAATTGGTCAAAGCTGTTCGTGATGCAGTGCCCGCATATATCCCGGTTTCGGCGAAAATGCGTCTGGGTTATATGGATCGCAACTTCATGATGGAAAATGCGCATGCCATTGAAGATGCTGGAGCGGCCTGGGTCACTGTCCATGCACGGACCAAGGCCGATGGCTATACTCCGCCAGCCTTCTGGGATCAGCTGCAACCAATTCGTGAGGCCTTAAAAATCAATGTTATTGCCAATGGTGAAATCTGGACCAATGCCGATGCGAAGCAATGTCAGCTAGAATCAGGCTGTGAAGACCTGATGATTGGCCGTGGTGCGGTCACTACACCTGATCTGACCCAATGTATTCGCCAGAATTCTGATGAGCCGCTTATCACCTGGAATGAACTGCTTGAACTGCAAATCCGTTTCCTGAATGGTTCCTATAAAAAGGAAATGAATATGGTCGGCCGTTACAAACAATGGCTGGGTATGATGTCCAAGCATTATCCTGAAGCCAAAGCACTCTGGGATGAGGTCAAACGGATTAAACAGCTGGTTGAAATTACTGAAAAGTTAAAAGCCTCGAAAAATTAAGAAAAAGCCTTTGAATGATTCAAAGGCTTTTCTGTTCGGATTGCCGCCTGTTTAAATTTGCGACATGTTCACGGTTGGTTTTCCAGGATTTTTCTAGTACTTCCTTCTCCAAGCGAATCTGGATACGTTTAATCTTGGTGTCAGAAATAACTCGCTGATTAAAGCTTTTTACATAATCTGTCCAACCTGCACCTCGAAATACATAATTTGGCATTGGGGTTTTGAATACCGCATCTGGCATAAATACAATCACAGAATGCAGCTGGGCTAGCTCAATAATATCAACCAGCAACTGCTCCAGAACTTTGATGTGCTTATAATTCTGATGAATCGGATTTTGAAATTTATAGCTATTTTTATAAAGTTTTTGCGTCCAGGTTTTTTGTCGCTCGCTACCAAAGATCCAGCCTTTATAGTTTTTGGTTTCAATCACAAACAGGCCATAAGGACTTAATAAGAAATGATCAATTTGTGTTGTGCTCCCTTCTCCATCTGGAAGAGTCAAATCGTTTAATAACCGATACTCAGGGTCTTTCAGATAAAGTTTGACATGCGTGGCAACAGCGAACTCTCCCAGCTTCCCTTTTAAAAATGGTTTAAATAACTTAAAAATGATTAAACCAATAAAAAGTAGAAGAACCCATCATAAACTGGACCAGAGTTGGCCTAAGATTAGTGTTACGAACTGATCCATATTTTAATTTTCATTAATTTTATGATTTTGATCTTAATGGGTTCGCTCAATATTTAACAGAATTTCTTTTTTATCCAGACCACCCGCAAAGCCTACCAGCTTACCACTACTGCCAATCACCCGATGACAAGGTGCAATAATCGAAATCGGGTTTTTACCATTGGCAGCACCCACGGCGCGTACTGCTTTAACATTACCGACCTGTTCAGCGATTTCCCGATAGCTTCGGGTCTGTCCATAAGGAATATTCAGCAAAGCCTGCCAGACTTTTTTTTGAAAATCAGTACCGGCAAAATCTAAAGGCAGCTCAAAAGTACTGCGTTGACCGGCAAAATATTCCTGAAGCTGACGCTGAGCTTCTATCAACACGGGATGCTGTGGATCTTCAACCAGAGTTGCCAACCTGACCCGATTCGGTTTTTCACAATCCCAGAGTACAGCCACCAATGCCGTTTCATTGGCGACCAGCTGCAACTGTCCTACAGGCGAATCCATATAAATATAACTGAGCTGCATGGCCCTACTCCTACAGAATCAAGCTTGCCAGTTTTTATTTTACTCGAAATCAGAACTGCTCAACAGCTCTTAGGAGGAGGATAATTTCATCAAAACAAGTCCGGAAATAATCAGCACCGCAGCCAGCATACGCATAGCAGAAGCAGGTTCACCTAAAACTATAACACCGACCAGAAATGAGCCGACTGCGCCAATGCCCGTCCAGATGGTATAGGCAGTTCCTAGAGGCAAAGTACGCATGGCATAGGCCAGTAATACAAAACTGAGCACCATAAAAACAATCGTAGAAATACTCGGTGTGAGTTTAGTAAAACCCTCTGAGAGCTTCATGGAATAGGCCCAGACAATCTCAAATAGTCCAGCGAATACAAGTATAATCCAGGCCATATTGCCTTCCTCCTAATTAACAGAGTCAGGCCGTCCTGACGATTTTTCTTGTTGAATTTTATAAATTTAATCAACAAGGGAGGTCGTTCCCCCTAAAAAAATAAACATCTTATAAAACAGATGACAAAACCAAACTGCCGTTTACAAAATTTGACTGAATGAGAATTAACTTAACCATGTCTTACTCAAATGCTCAGGACAACCTGAAGATTTCAGCCTATTTTAAGGAACGCCAACACGGGACATCGTGTTATGACATTACAGAGACTTGAGTAAGAAAAACAAACAAGGAATAAGTCCATATTATTAAGTTATGCACATGAATTAAATTTAAAAAAAGCGTGGAGATTTTACACAATGAAACACAAAACTAAGACCTATTGATCACTTTTTGTTTGGCTTGATTATTAACCTTTGATGAATAAACGACCACTAAAATCAAGGGCTGATATATGTAAAAAGAACTCCAATTGAGTTCTTTTTATACAAATTTTGTCTAAGATACAATCAATCAGGCTACAAACGATTACAAAATATGCAACATATCCATATGGTTATCAACATAGATATCTACACACTTATCCATAAAGTTATCCACAGATTTATGCACCTTAAACATTTTAGAGATTAAAGCTGGATTTGACCGACTTTAGCCAGCTCACTACGCATTTCATCAATCACAGCTTTATAATCTGGCTTGCCAAAAATCGCTGAACCGGCCACAAACATATCTGCACCAGCTTCTGCAATTTCACGAATATTTGCTGGTCCCACACCGCCATCTACTTCTAAGCGGATATCACGACCTGAAGCATCAATGATCTTGCGCGCCTGACGTAATTTATCCAAAGTCATTGGAATGAATTTCTGTCCACCAAAGCCAGGGTTCACACTCATTAGCAATACCTGATCAACCTTATCCAGTACATAATCCAGATAATGCAATGGTGTCGCTGGATTAAATACCAGACCGGCTTTAGCACCACCTGATTTGATCAACTGTAAAGAACGGTCAATATGATCAGATGCTTCCGGATGAAACGTAATAATATCTGCGCCTGCTTCCAGAAAGTCACCAATCATGCGATCTACAGGTTTCACCATGAGATGCACATCAATAGGTGCCTGAATACCATATTTTTTCAGTGCCTTACATACACCTGCGCCAAAGGTTAAATTGGGTACATAGTGATTATCCATAACATCGAAATGCACAACGTCTGCACCGGCCTGAAGTACATTTTCAACTTCTTCACCTAAACGGGCAAAGTCGGCAGACAAAATAGAAGGTGCAATTAAATAAGGCTTGGACATGAAAGGACCTGGCTAACTGAAATTGGATTTTTCTCATTATACCAAATGCAGTCCTGCTACTGTGACTTGGATGTTATGTGAATACAATGCTATGTAACGCTGGACAGTATTTGTGCTTAACATCATTTGACCTGGATGAAAATTAAGATGAAGATGATTAATTGAGACAGGAAAACTCGCATATCCATCAACAAAAAATCGAGGCTAAACATGCCTTGATCCTCAGAATATAGAGATATGAGTTTTTGCATTCAATATTAGGGCTAAACAGGTTGGCTCATTTTTTCTTCGAATGCATGAATCCGTTCAATTCTTTTGTCCAGCTCGGGATGCGATTCCAGATATTTTTTGAGTTTTCCAATCAAACGCAACCATTTCAGTTCAGACTCGGTAATTTGCCGTTCTTTTCCATCAATATTCAGGGTAAAGTTTTTCATTTTTATCGTTTTACTCTGCTCTGCCAGGATTCTAGCGTTTTCAACCCGCTGCAAAAAGTTCGACAAATGGATACTGGATATCTGCTGTTGATGTAAATGTTGCATGGCATAATCATCCGCAGCAAGTTCAAGCGCCTGTGAATATCCCGCATCGGCGAGTACCGCTATAGATGCCGCCACGACATCACTTAAGTCTCCCGTTACCAAGGCAAATAATCCTGCTGCACCCAGGTTGGAAATCACTTTTTGCATGCTATGTTTTTGTACCAGATGACCTTGTTCATGCGCCAGTACTGCAAGAACTTCTTCATCTGCGCCACTGAGCTTGACCAGTTCATCGGTGACAATAATGGTATTGTTCGGAATCGCAGCTGCATTAAGCCCCATGATTTCTCCGCCTTGACGGAAAATAATCTTTGCAGGTTGTCCTACCGCAATTTTCTGTTCATACAGTTTTTTTAGACGTGCTTGATGCTCTGCGGAGAGCTTGGATGGCTCAGTTTGCTCAATTAATTTCTGCTCAGTTTGATTTCCTACCTCGATCAAGGTCTGTTCCGGAAGTAATCGAGAGAGCTGCTGGGCCGTATATGGAATTCCCCATTTAAGAATAAAAATTACCGCACATATCACGATAATCATCGAGAAGAAAATCAGGAGTGGAGAACGTTCAAATTTCCATATGGCATGATAGATTTCTTTGGATTTAATCTTCAGCCAATGCGGTGCTTTGGTTAAAAATTCAATCCGACGATTTTCAGGTAATTCGATAATCGGTTTACGTCCCCCGACCCCGCCAATATACGCCATATCAGGATAAGTAAAATAAAATTCAGCTTCACTCACTTGTTTGGGTGTTTCTTCACTAAGTTTCAGGGCAATCCCGCGTTGCTGATCAGGGACAATCCATGCACGCTGAGCTTCAGCCAAAATCCCATCATAAAATCTGACTTCAACAGGTCGCTTCATCCTACTTGCCCCTATAACGATGCATCGAAATCAAAGATATCCAGTACTTCATCGGCTATAGCACTTGGATCACGCTGCAAGATATTTTTTAGATTAGTTTCGTCCTCTGCCAGATAAAGCTCCAGGTTAGCCAGTTGATATTCATATAAATGGATACTCGCCCAAGGAGTCATGAGTCCCAAACTGAGTGCACGCACCATCCAGTTACTGAGTACAATCCAGCTATAACGCCATGTCGTTACTCGGGTTTTAAAATAGCTTTGACCAAGCTCTACATGATTCCAGTTATACATATATAAGCGTGCAGATATCATCGGCCAGACCAAGGCCAGACAAAATAGATAGCTCAATACAATACCCAAGGTAAACAGGTTTGTACCGATCAAATCGACCCAGTAAACGATTGCTGCACTCCATGCGATACCAATCACCAGACACAGACATAAGGGAACATAGACTGCTGACATAAATTTAGACAACTGAATCCCCAGCCTAAACTGAAGTTGTCCGATCGATAAATGATTAAAGCAGTAACGTTTGTATAGCCAGATCACCACTGGGCTGAAAAGAAACAGGGTGAAAATATTGACCAATATCGCGAGCCATAAAACCTTATAGGCTTCCCGATTGCTTCCACTAAAATGAAACCGGACATTGCCATATTTACTATTCCGGGCCTTAAATTTCAGGGTCATCCGAATTAACCAAGGTAGAGAGATCGCAGCAATCAGAAATAATGAACTGGTGACAAGAATGGAGTAATTGGTCAAGATCAGTGTCACCACATACAACTCCAATGCCAATAGACGACCTAGCAGAATTCGGCTTGGCATGGCGATGAAGTCAAAGCGATGTTTTAACAATTGGGTATTACCGTAGAAATAGCGGATACGGCGTGCCTTTGCCCAAGGGCTATACAAAGTAAGCGTAATGATGGTTAACATCAGATTCACCATCCAGATTCCAAAATATTCAGTGGCACTGCCATGAAATCGGAAGCTGTGTTTTTCTAGTGGAGGTGATGGTTGGTCAATCTCTGGTTCAGGCTTATTGTGCATCGTGTTCTTAACTGCAACTGGTTCTACCTGATTTTTGAATAGCAACTTATATGCCATTTTTATTATATTTATTTGATATTCATATAAAAAACTCCAAAAATATGACCTATTCTTGGAGTTTCATTGTACTTTTAAGTTTGCTTGGCTTTTGCTGCTTGGCTTATGGATTTAATTGCACAGCATGGAATTGTAGATGGTCATCTACAAAGCTTTGAATAAAATAGTAACCATGATCATAACCCTGATGTTCACGTAAGGTTAATTTCTGGTTCACAGCATCGCAGGCTTGCTGAAATAAAGCCGGATTCAGCTGGCTATAGAACTGGTCAGAAAAGCCCTGATCAATCAGGATATCGCTAAACAGTGCACCTTTTTCCTGAACCAGCGCAGTTGCATCATGCTTCAACCATTCTTTGCGGTTTTCGCCCAGATAATTTGAGAATGCTTTTTCACCCCATGGACATTGGCTTGGTGCACAAATCGGTGCAAAT
The DNA here is from genome assembly GCF_013417275.1 of Acinetobacter sp. YH16038. Classification (NCBI taxonomy): domain Bacteria; kingdom Pseudomonadati; phylum Pseudomonadota; class Gammaproteobacteria; order Moraxellales; family Moraxellaceae; genus Acinetobacter; species Acinetobacter sp. YH16038. The sequence continues at coordinate 24,558 of NZ_VPEG01000028.1, forward strand.
GCCGAAACTGAACAGAATTTTTCCGGATATTTAAAAGCCAAAGTTAAAGCGCCATGTCCACCCATGGAATGACCGAAAATCCCGATCTTATCTGCCTGAACTACGAACTCTTCACACACCAGTTCATACAACTCATCGACGATAAAGCTTTCCATCTGATAATGTTCAGCCCACGGTGCTTGAGTGGCATTGATATAAAAGCCAGCGCCTTGCCCGATATCCCAGTGATCCCCTTTGGCAACATCGTCTCCACGCGGTGAAGTGTCTGGTGTAATCAGAATCAGGCCAAGCTGGGCAGCCAGACGCTGGGCATGTGCCTTGATTGCAAAAGTTTCTTCCGTACAGGTCAGGCCAGCTAAATAGAACAAAGCAGGACAACTTTGGCCTTCCAGAGCTTGTGGCGGCAGGAAGATTCCAAATCTGGTTGGTTTTTTTAATATTTTAGACTCAAAGCTATAAATCCGCTGTTCACCCTCAAAGCTTCGATTATTCTGTACCAGTTCCATCATCATTCCTTTTTCTATTTTCTAAAGTTGTAGATTGGTTTATGGAGTCAAAGCGACAGACGGAGATGCTGAAGTGGTCGTCGCTGGAGGGAAAAGACGCTGTTCCAGTTGTGGCAACATCAATTCCATATTTTTGCCAATCACCCATTGTGGTTCTGACGGTTCAAATCCTTGAGCTGCTTCCCATTTAGCCACTGTAGTCTTGGCCTGCTCAAAAGAGGCTTTCAGGCTGTTATTTTCACGCATGGCCTCATCAAAGAAAGCACGGCCGAAATAGGTATAATCAGCTTCGTTTGAACAACCGAAAGACTGACGGTCAGCAGCAGAGGCTGTGATAATTAAAGTATTATCATTCTGCAAAGCCGAAGCGAAACTACCTGAGAAACAGGCAGAAATAACAATCACTCGCCAGCGTACACCTGAGGCATCCAGAGTATCACGCAACCATTTTGGATCGACTGATGCCAGATCTAGCGGTGCATTTTCCATTTCAAATTCATTTGGCAAGCCATGTGAGGTCATATACAGGAACAGTACATCACTTTCCCGGTTCATCTGCTGGCCAATACGGCGCAAGGCCAATTCCATGCTGGTTTTGGAAGCAAGTGGAATCTCAGTCCGTGTTGCCGGATGATTCACCAGCATAATCGAACGGCCAAAAGTCCCAAACCGGGTATCAAACTGCTTTTTAATCCGCTCTATTTCTGAATAGAACACATCCTGATAACTCGCGCCAGCCACACCCATAAAGTACCAATGCGACTGTGCAAATTCACCATATTCAATTGCATCCAGCGCCTTATTCAGCAAGATCGGCTGAGCATAGAAAGCATCTTCAGCAAAACTTGGTGGAATTTCTTCAACTTTCCAGATGGGCTGATCTTTCACCGAAATCTGCCACACCACCAAGGTAAATAAGGTGGCCAGCATAATCAGTGTCCGTTCCCACCACGGCCATTTTAATTCACGTGAAATCACCCAGACCACAGCCAGACTTTGCCAGACAAACAGCATGACAAACAGGGTCGGAATATAGGCGTAGAAAATATAGGGTAGATAATCCAGATCACCCAGATACTGGATCAGGCTCTGGAACAGCATGATATGCGTATCCAGCACTAGCCAGAGTAGTGCTGGCACCAGCATCAGACGAGGATTATTCACCCGTTGGGACAAGAAAATCCCGACAATCAAGGCAATAAAGGGCCAAAGTGCATAACTGATCAAACCTTGAGAGTTAAAATCTCCCATGCGGCCGGAACTGAGCCAGCTAAACAGGCTATTAGCACAGCCGCCCAAAATGCCCCAGAACACCAGTTGTAGAATAGAGGGACGCACCAGTTGCAGCGAACGCCGAGATCCCAGAAATAACCACATCCCGGCAATTTGGTTGCTTTTAAAATCGTGCCAAAAATTGATGGAGGGTTTAAAGTCGATCATATGATTTCAGGGAGATGAGTGGCTCGCTAATGTGCCCAATAAGTTTATGCTTGATATAAGTTTTATCAATGCCAATTTTTAAATATATAACAAATCCTTGATCTATTTTGAAGCAATTCTCATATTAAGTAACCAGTTCATGCTGAAAATAGGCATCAAAACGGCAAGCATCACCAGACCATTGATGATTTGGTTCTTTTCCAGCTAAAAATACAGCCAGACGAGGACGTTTCACCACCACCCGCTTGCCAATTTTTTGTGCCAATTCTAAGAGATTATCTCCCAGATCCATTTCACCATCTTCCGGTAAAAGCAGATGTAATAACTGCATTTGTTTTTTCACCTGTGCCTGTTTTTTCGGTGCCTGCTGGTTCTGATCGCGTTGTGGAAACATCGGGTCCAGATAAACTACATCGACGACCGCATTCTGCTCAGCCTGTGATTTCAGATAGTCTGTAGAATCTGAAAAAACCAGATGAATCCGCTTAACCACCGAACTTAGAAAAGCATCCTTTTGCGCTCGGTGATGACTGTCTTCAAGTAAGGTAAATAAAATAGGATGTCGTTCGACCAAGGTCACCTGAGCACCCAAATGTGCCATCAACAGACTGTCATGACCTAGCCCAGCTGTCGCATCGATAAGAGTCGGCTTTTCTCCGAGGTTACAAGCACGAGCAATCATTTCCGATTTTAAAGAGGCACGTTTTAAGCGCCCTACTTCTGCTTGCCAATCTGGTTGCATTTTCATGCCATTGGCACAGAGCCATAGGCCGTCAGCATCAACACACAGCGCCAGTTCGGGATGTAAACGCAAGAAACGTGCATTCAGCTTTTCAATAACCTCAATACTAACCTCTACACCACGAGAAGAAAGCACAGCCTCGAAGTGCTGTGCTTTCTCTTGATACTCAGATTCGGTATATAAGCGAATCGTGCTTACCATAATCTCCAACCTGTAAAGGCAAATAATAAAATCAGTAAACCTGAGGCAATGCGATACCAGGCAAAAACCATGAAATCACGTTTTGCCACATAGGCTACCAAGGCACGGATTAATAAAAGTGCCGAGATGAACGATACGATGATACCGACTGCCAGAACTGTCCAGTCTTCTGTGGTACTGTAAACATCATAGCTTTGATACAGATCGAGCAGACCTGCCCCGATAATGACTGGAATCCCCAAGAAGAATGAAAATTCAGTTGCAGCCTTGCGTGATACGCCAAGGAACATCGCACCGATAATGGTCGCACCTGAACGTGAAGTTCCCGGTATCAGGGATAAGACCTGAATCAGACCGATCCAGATCGCATCTTTCACGGTTAGATCTTCAACTTCTTGTGCACGCACTTTGGGTGGATTCTTCTCAATCCAGATAATGATCAGACCACCAACGATCAAACCAATGGCAATCGCAATATTATTGAATAGCAGCTCCTTTACGGTTTGCCCTAGGGTCAGGCCAATCAGCACAATGGGAATAGAGGCCAGAATCAGGCCAATCCCTAAACGGCGTCCTTGCGGTTCACCACTTACGATCCCGGTTGCTGCACCCCAAAGCCGTGCCCAATATTCATAAATAACCGCGGCAATTGCCCCCATCTGAATTGCGACGACAAAAACATCGCTTTTTTCTTTGGTCCAGAAATTCATTAATTCTGAAGCCAAAATCAGATGCCCAGTACTGGAAATAGGCAAAAACTCGGTAATACCTTCAACAATACCCATAATTGCTGCTTTCAGCAGCAGTAAAAGATCCATGCTTAATCCTGATTAATTATGCTTTGCCTTGTTCTGGAATTTTTTTCCATGCGTTATCACGTAAATATACCGGAAGTGCCAATTCTGCACTGACCCAATTTTCTGTTTTTGCTGCTGCACGCGCAATCACGGCAATATCCTGCGCTGTTGCACTGACATTTTTATATTCAGATGCTGTTTCTTGAACTAGATTGGCACCTGAACCCACCACAGTAAATTTGACTGCCTCGGCACCTTGTTCATAACTCAAAAGCTGTTCTTCATCAACATCCTGCATAATCCCTTGAGCATCTAACTGATAACTGGCAACGTAGACTTCATTCATCCGTGCATCCAGTACTGCAGTTACTGCAGTTAGACCATGCAAACGATATGCCGCTTGCGCCAAAGCTTGTAAAGTCGATACCGGAATTACAGGCAGATCATTTGACCAAGCCAAAGCTTGAGTCACAGCCGCATTGATACGAACACCACTAAACGATCCCGGGCCACGACTAAAGGCAATCGCTGTCAAATCAGACACAGCCCAGCCCAGATCATTGAGGCCTTGTTCAATCATTGGAAGAATGGTTTGCGTTTGTGCCTTGGCGCGCGCATCAAGCTGAAAAAATAGTTCTTGAGTATCATCGATCACAGAGACGGAACACTGCTCATTGGCAGTCTCCAATGCCAGCACTTTCATGCACAACCTTAATTCAGAGAATATAAAAAACGTCGAATATAATACTCCACTCATATCTTCTAGGCGAGATTTTCCCAAGCCAGATACAAAAATGCCTAGAAAATTCTAGGCTTAACTGAGGACATTATTCAGATAACAGCCTAAAGCTGTACTTCTTCCAGATCCTGAAATTTCTGGAAATGCTCAGCATAGTGCATGGCACTCATTTTTAGTTTCTGAATACTGGCTTCATCTAAAGTTTTCACGACTTTGCCTGGTGAGCCCATCACCACCGAATTATCAGGAATCACCTTCCCTTCTGGAATCAGGGCATTGGCACCAATAATACAATTCTTACCAATCACGGCATGATTCAAGATCACTGCCTGAATCCCAATCAGGCTATTATCGCCAATAGTACAGCCATGCAGCATGGCCTGATGACCAATGGTCACATAATTCCCAATGTTCATTTCAATCCCAGCATCGGTATGTAGCACCGCGTTTTCCTGAACATTGGTGAAGTCACCTAAACGGATTTTACTGTTATCGGCGCGAACGACGGCGCCAAACCAGACACTCACCTGCTTGCCTAATTCGACCTGCCCAATGACTGTCGCTGTAGGTGCCACCCACCCATCCCATGGCTGATGTATTGCTTTTGGTGTATGTCCCTGAAACTGATATAACATGGCTGAAATCCTGTTCAACGGTTAAAAAATTTTGAGCGTTTAAACGCAGGTGAATTAAGTAAAAATGGCCAGTCTTTTTTATAGTCAAGCCCGTACTGAAATAATGAAATTAGCATACGTGCGGTGAGTCCCCAGACAATCTCATTTTCTACCCGCATACTTGGAAAATATAAAGACTGCTGGGCAAACCGCACTTCATAAGGCATGGGCTGGGCTTCCAGCAAGTGCTGCAAAGAAGCAAAGAAAATCCGGTCAATTTCCGTCGGCTGAGGAATGAGTTGAATCGTAGGCGGAATTAAACCCACCACAGGCTTAACCAGCATCCCATTACGTGCCTTTTGCATCGGGAGATCCCCGATCAGATGCACATCAAATGGATTAAGCGCCGTTTCCTCATACGCCTCTCTCAAGGCCACTACAATATTACTGGTATCTTGCGGGTCACGTTTACCACCTGGAAAAGACACTTCCCCTGCATGATTATTCATATAAGCTGAACGACGTGTCAGCAAAACTTTGGGATCAGCTTCATCTGTGATCGCAATTAATACAGCAGCCTGTGCAGTTTGAATCCGTTTGGAAAATCGTAAATGTTTCTGCAAGCGTTGTATTAATCCCAGCTCATCCATTCATTCAGCTCCCTATGCGACTATAATTTCATCATAGCTGATTTTTGATTTGGCGGGATAGAAATGATGCCAAATTTTGATTTTTCAGTTATCCTGACCTTACTGTTATCATTGATGATGAATATGAACTTCTGTGTGAACTGTGGGCATAAAACAACAGAGAAAATTCCTTTAGGCGATCAGAAGGTTCGCAAGGTTTGTACTACATGCGGATATATTCATTACATTAATCCAAAAGTGATTTGCGGTGCATTGGTGCTCTGGGAAGATAAAGTTCTGCTCTGCCGCCGTGCAATTGAACCACGTTATGGACTGTGGACCCTACCTGCCGGCTATATGGAACTGTTTGAAACCATGGAACAGGGCGCAGCTCGTGAAACCCGTGAAGAAGCCGAAGCTGAAGTGGATATTGAACAGCTGTACTGCATGTACAATATTCCGCGGATTGGCCAGATTTATGTCCTGTTCAAGTCTCAACTGATTGATGGAAAATTTGGTGCAGGTGAAGAAACCATTGAAGCACGTTTATTTAACGAAGATGAAATTCCCTGGAGTGAACTGGCTTTCCCGAGTGTAGAGCATACGCTTCGTCATTATTTTGAAGACCGTAAAACCAATAACTTCCCGATGCACCTAGAGACCTTGGGAACTCGTTTGGATCATACAGGTTAAAATGTCTTTTTATAAAAAAGCCCATCATTGGATGGGCTTTTTTTATTTCATGATTTGTTTTTAGTTTTGATGCTATAACAATCCGCTAATTTAAACGAAACACTTCCGCCACTTAGCTTGGCCAGATTGGTCTCCTCCGTCGTTTCATCAGTATTATTGTTGTTATAGACTTTCTGGAAGCTGGCATAAGTATTCGCCCAGCCTACGCTTTCTCCAGCTGAGTTGGTAAAGCCCACACGACTGGTTCCATTCAGTACATTAGATAAATTGAGTAATGCCCCACCAATCACAATCTTATCATCTGTATTGGTTGAAGCCTGAATAGTGGAGTTCATACCCACCAGAGCACCATTTAATGAACCAAATACAGGATCAGCGAAGACCAGTCGCATAGATACTGTCTTTTCATCTATAAATGCACGGCCTAAGGTACCGAGACGATATTGTTGAACGCCGTTATTGTCTTTAAGTCCAGCCGGTAAGATATCTCCCTGGCAACCATTAATGCTATCAGTTGCAAGATTGCTCGCGGACTGCATATTGGTACGTACATCACCATTACTATCAATCACAACACCCACTGTAACAGGGCTAATTGAGTTTTCGCTAAATTTAAACTCCATGTTGCCATACATTGGGAAAATATATTCTTCACCTGGCTCTACATTTTCAGCTGTTCTAAAGACTTGACGATCCAGATAGCTGATCGGGAAAATTTTATAAAGATCAATTGAGCCACTATAGTTGTCATCATCGGCATTAAAACGCCATAAGCCAAGACTGGCACGATCAGCATCGCTGAGTTCAGTCTTACCTGTGGCCATCTTATAAAATGCTTCTTTACCGGCAATCACATAATCGCTCAGCAAACGACCTTGGTAAATTTCTAATGGATTGCTGTTGTTAGCCACATTCATTTTATATGGTGCATTTGATGAAAGCATTCTCGTGGCAGGGCTAATCCAGCTGGTTTGCGGTACTGCAGTAATTTGCTGTGGTTTGACCTTACGGATCAATTCCGCATTAATGCCACCCAAAGATCCCAGATTATTGGAGCCCAGTTTTAGCTGAGTGTCACGCCACTGTAGTCCACTGCCGAAGGTATAACCTTGGCGGTCTGTAATCAGGATAAAATGTCCAAATAAATATTTAGTCGTTTTATCTTTAATGTCACATACAGATTTATTACAACCCGCCAGACCATCAGAACCAGTCAAGTTACTACTAATAATGCCTGAAGTTGAGAACAGAGAAAATTCCGGTTGATATACTGCTGCACTGGCAATATTGGCCAGTTTTTTTACGACTTCAAAGGCCTGATCATCACTAATCTGGCTAATATCAATAAAAGGTTTAAGGGTTTCTGCTAAATTTGCATCTGTCAGGTTGATATCTTTATTAATTTTGCCCAGATTCTTTCGCATATCCTCTGTGATATACAAGGGCTGTACATCCGTCGGATTATAGATACGGCCTTTTTCCAGTGCCAAGGTCTGCCAGATTTTGACCAGTTTCATCGCCACCTGTACGGTTGGGTCTGTCTGTTCGATTCTGGCAATATTACGACCGGTAATTCCCTTAGCAATATCAAGTACACTTAGTCGAGGTAATTGACTCGATGTACTGAGGTTCATATATTCAGAAAGCTTTACAGTACCCAACTTGATTTTGGTATCACTAAAACTTTTCAGATAAAATTCAATACTATCTGCTTTTTGACAAGTACCTGACGCCACCCCATCATTTTGGTCAAATAAAGTAATAAAGGTATTTTCTTTATCACCACTACAATTAAAATTAAGACCATCAATTGGATATTCAAGCCCCCATTCCAGACAATTCGTTGCAGTAGCAGAGCATGAACCGTTCGTGGTGGCTTCATCATTTTGTTCGGGTATGACATTCGCACTTTCACCTCCGCATCCGCTGAGGGCGGCAAATAAAGCAGTGAAAGCAAATGGATATAATATTTTATTTTTCATCTTATTCTACTCGAATCGTCCTTATCGAATGGCGACTAGTTTTAGTTGTCCATAATTTGTCAGCATCTTGTCTTCAACATCTATGGCTGAAGCGAGTGGGGTCATTAATACATATTGGCTTTGCGCAGGAATCTGAATAATTCCCTGTATCTTCTCATGTTGAATAATATTGGCTTGTGCTTCCTGATTTTTAAAACCGCCCGCCCCTTCTAAAACACAGCCTCGTTCATCCAGAAATACAACAAATGGCCAGTAATAGGCAGGATTATTCTGACGGGAAGCATAAGACTGAATCTGAATATTTTTAATATCAGATTTTAGCTTCACAATTTCATAATCAAACTCATCTGATTTCAGCGGTGCCCGTGGCCACAGATTAATGGATTTACCTGCACTAATCTCTTTCGCATTCTTAACTTTTTTATCTTTAAAACACTGCTTACCTAAGCTTTCTACAGATTCAGGCTGAGAAATACGATAGTAGGTTTGAGCCAGTACAATAGGACCAGAATCTACGACAGGTTGTTGAAACAAGGATTTTATAATCGACTGTCCAACTCCTTTTTCACGCTCAATCGTCTGTACACGTGTTGACCCAATATTTTTATCAACTATCCCTTCAGGCATACTATAGAAACGTTTTTTACCTTCCAGATTAAATTCTTTATTTTCCAGATATTCACTATCCACATATTCCACCCCTTCAACCTGACTGAAACCCTGTTTTTGAACAGGATCAGGTACTGCCTGAATGACAGGTTCAGGGGTTTGAAGCTGTGTCACTGGTGGTAAGTGCTGCGGTAATCTAGACTCAACGTGTTTAGTTGGTTGTACTGGTTGTACTGGTTGTACTGGTTGTACTGGTTGTACAACCATATTATTTTTTTGCTCACCTGTTGTCACACTTTTTTCCACCGCCTTTGGCTCGGATTTTTTCAGATCCTGTGCAGTAGATGTAACGGGCGTAGTCAATTTTTTCGGAGTAGTGGCCGCTTGGTTTTTTGTTGTTTCTTTCTGCTCATTATTTTGACGTGGCACAACTAATGGTCGCCCATCGGGCCCAATGATCGTAATAAACTCTCTGGCATTTGTATAAAAAGACCATGGTACCAGACTTAATGCCAGTACCATTTTTATCCCTAAGTTCCCTGTTCTGATCATTTCTTCCTTACCAACGGGTGCGATAGTTCAAACCTAAAATTGTGATCTTGGTATCTGTTTTGACATTCAAGCCTGCATATGGATTCAGTAACAGGTTATTTACCCCGGTCTGGTTCGCTAGGCTACTGGTATTTGCTGGAATATTATCTTTACTGCGTAAGAAACCAATAGATAGATCCAGATCCGTATCTGCGTCAAAACGGTAGCCCACTCCTAAACCAAATAGCTGTGCACCATTAATCGGTACCATAGTATTGCGTTTATCTTTTGGAATGGCACTGGTACGTGGTTCATAGCCAGCACGAAGTTTCAGTCGGTCAGTTGCTGAATACTCTACTCCGATCCCGAAGTTCCATGGCGACTCAAACCCAAGCGGTAATGCAAGTGAAGAATCCGTTACATTGGCAGATAACAGTTTGGCAATCTTCAAGGCAGACAGGGTACGGTCGAACTCAAACTTGAATTGGTCCCAAGCAGCATAATCTGTCCAGCCAATATCAAAATTGACTTGTAGATCTGGCATTACCTTATATTTGATCCCCGCCTGAAAGTGAGCTGGGTATTCGAAATCCATGGAAACCAGACCCGATTCACTTGAAGGGATATAATTTGGAAAACCAAGAATTGCAGCTAAAATCTGGCCAGTTGGGGAGGTCATCAGACCTTTAATCATTTCCTGTGGTGCTTTGGCATTATCGATATGATATTTACCTTTTAAGCGCATTTTGGCAGCACTCTGGTAAACCATACCAAAACTGAAATCTTCAGTAGGCTCCCATAGAACACCCAGGTTATAGCTTGGACTTAAATTTTGTTCTAATGAAAGTTGCATTTGGCCAAATTTACCAAATGGGTTCATTCCTTCATCAGCATTACAGATCCCGAGCAACAAGATGTCAGTAATGATGTCAGAATTTTCTTTAAATGGTGTACATACGACTTCATCAATCATACGCAACATGCCAATCAGCTCATTGGGAAAACGTAAATCTGTTTTCATGGCAATGGCTTGATAAGACATCCCGATTGAAGCACCAATCGAAAGCTGGTCGTTGACTTCATAACCAATTGATGGAGATAAATAGGTAATTCGCTCCAGAGCAACCTGTTGTCCCATAAAATTGGCAGGATTACCATCTTCATGACCAAAACCTGCAACTAGCGGTGCATAAACGGCAGTTGCATAAGTTGCTTTAGAGCCTGGTGGTTTATAAGAGACCCCCATGGTAGGTGCTGCCATCGGGAGGCCTTCACCCAAATCCACCATTTTTTTCAAAATTGGTACGTAGAGACTGACATACTCTACATCACCCTTCACTGGGCCCTTAAAATCTGTACATAAATCAGAAGACACTTCAGGTCCATCATTACAGACCATTGGATCATCTGAATAACCAAAAACGTTATATCCAGCAGGAACCGTAAATTCACGCTGAATATCAAAGTTCGCAACAATAATTTGCTGTTCGGTTTGTAAGCCTTCAATTTTAGCCAATGCAGCCGGGTTAAAGTGAATTGCATTCACTCCTGGCGGATCTGCAGTAACTGCGTTCCCCATAGACAATGCACGCAGGTCAACAGAAAGGTTGGTCCCTAATTGTGCAAAGGTATAACTTGAACAGCCCGCAAGAATAATTCCTGTTAATAACGGGCTAAGTCGAATGTTTTTCATACGACACCCCTATTAACTGAATTTCTTACCGAAACCTAAAATATCAAGTGGGAATGAAAGTCCCAGTGAAACATCTGGTGCATCTTCGGTCAGCCCTAATCCGACCGTACCATTTACAATGGTTTCTGGGGATACACGCACTCCTAAAGAAATCGCAAAAGTCGAGCTAGTCTGATCAGCGGCTGAATAGCTTTCACCCGTGTGATACTTAAATTCGGCACCAGTATTAAAGCTTTGCTGATATGACATGGTCATGGAAACATCATAGTTAAATGAATAAGCAAAACCGAAAGCGAAACCACCACTAATTCCTGGTTCAAATTCTTCAATAATGCGTGTACCACGACGCTGATCTAAGCCAGATTCCTTAAACCCATAATTTGCAGAAACAGAGGCAAATAGTACCACTGGATCAATATATTTACGTGTACTCGCCCCCACACCGGCTGAGTAATATCCCTTGCCTGCAGCCAGATCTTTTGCTGCATTAATTTCATATGGGCTATCACCTGTTTTAGTCGACAAATTAGCAAATAAAATAAGTGGTAAACGACCTGCTTTTAAAGGGAATGGCTCCCAACGTGCACCTAGACTAATATCCCCTAATCCTGCTGTAGAGGTATCTTTTAATAGATCTGTTTTAGCGACTAAAGGTAAAGAAGCTGTTAAGGTCAGGTTATCTTTCACCCCATACTGAAAAGTGAAAGTATTGGTCAGGCTATGCGTTGCATTTTCCTGAACACGGAGTTGATACAACTGGCCCTGTGCCATTTCCATATCGAGTTGTGTATCTCGATAATAGGTATAATCGATATCATAATAGGATGAAATCTCACCTTGTTTAATAAGTGAGTATTGACGCTCATTTGAAGTAAATACTTCTTCTAGACTCGCTTCCTGAGTAGCATCTCCTTCTTTTTTCTGTAAGGCTTGAGATGCATCTACTGCTTGAGTGGCTGGAGCTTCAACAGGTGCAGCTGTTTCAACAACAGCTTCTTCCTGAACGGTTTCATATCCTCCCAGTTCAGGCTCTGCTACAGCTTCCTCCTGAACTGTTTCATACCCCCCAAGTTCAGGTTCTTCTACAGCCTGAGTTGCTGCTGGTTCAGGCTGAATATCAACGGATGCGGCAGTCTCGACTACTTCTTCCTCAACCGTTTCATACTCACCCAGTTCAGGCTCATCCGCAGCCCATGCCACTCCCATGACCATCTGAATGCTGAGCGCCAAGAATGTCTTGTTCATCCATTTACTGTTCATATCCATTTCACCATTTTTAATTTTTCTATAGCCATCTTTTCGTTTTATTTATTCTTGTAATAAAGTCTGAGAAAATTATATTGATATTCCCCAAATTTTTCTGAATCTACATTACGGTTACGATCCATACGGATAGTCGATGCTTTATCGGCAATTTTATCCATATAGAATTGTGGATACTGCATATCAACTAAAGCATAACGGTTAATGGTTGCATCTTCGACATGACGCATATCCGACTCTTTTAATGCCAAAAAGTTTTTTCGATATTGTTCAGGGACATTAATTAAATATAAAGTATTGTTTTCCCAAATTTCCTTAAATCGCTGTTCATCAAAACTGATATTACCTAGCGCAGGATCTGCAACATACACCCGTCCATTTTTATAAGCTTTGTACACGACAAAATGTTTAAATCCTGCATAGGAAATAGGAACAATGGCGGGTTGCCCCTGTTTAACCAGATCTTCAAATTCCCCGCGATAGCCACCACTTTCTAGGCCTAAAGCAGCAACAAAACGCTTCATATCAAGAAGGGAAAAGCTACGACGTTCGATGATTTTATCCGTTTCACCAAATTTCATTAGGCCATTCATGACTTGCTGCTCATCCAGCCGAGTACCTACATAGCCATTTAATAAAGTCGTAAGTGCTGCTGAACCACAACTATAATCATAAGCCTGACGCACAATTCCCTGAAACTGGTCTAACAGTGCAGGTTTGACTTCCACATGTTCGCGGTGCATACGTACGAAAGAATCATTTCTTGAATCAAGAACTTCAGTATAGTGAACAGCGCCTGGTGGCTGTTTTTTAATATCCAGAGCTTCTTTGGCAGCGTAATACATCAATGCCGAGCCCAATGCAATCTCTAACATATTCTTTTACTTTTCTTATCATTGGCATGATGTGCCTAATTTTTCTTTTTATAGAGTCTTCACTCTACTTCCCTGTAACTAGAAAGATACCTTCTTTTTCAAAAAAATACAGTCTTTTTTTATTTTTTTAGATAGATGTTGTAGTCATAAAAAAAGCGCGTGTAAACACGCGCTTTTTTAAGGTAAAAATTAGTGACCAGAAATGGTAATAATTGCACCTTTTGTATATGTATTAAGAGATGGAGAATAGAAAGTTTGTAAGCCTTGAACTTCCATATCACCAATTGATGATGCTGCGCTACGGTTACCTAAATGAATACCTTTAATATATTGATCTTTAGCACCAGTATCATTGCTTACAATCCGTATATGCGCTGCTTTACCGATAGTATCACTTGTACCCACATAAGCATCATTAAATACTGAAATGCTTTGATCAATACTTAAATCATTTTTCTTCGCATCTGCAATTTTGATGCTTTCAATAAAGATTTCACCAGAGTTACGAGTAGAAACTGGCACATTTTCAGTAGTACCTACAGTAGTTCTACCTACCATTACACCCGATGTAGAGTTATCCAAAATACCGAGATTTTTGATTTCCAAACCACCTTCCATTGTGGTTTTCAGCTTGATCATCGCGCCTTGAGGTGCAGCACCTAATTGGATATTAGCATCCATCACACCTGTTTTAACTTCCAAGCCACTAATAATATCATTAATAGTACCAGTTCCACCACGACGAACTGTATTTGCATTCTCGCCCGCACCTGCAGTACCAGATGCAGTTACACCGATTCGACCAATTTTGATATCAAGGCCTGATACTTTTGCAGCTACATTAATAAATGGATTACCAGCACCTGCATCTGAATCAATTGTCAAATCAGCCAAGTTACGTGAAGTTAATAAGTATTTATTGTTATTATCATAGTTAGCACCAATTACTACACCATGTGTAGCCGTAGTTGGATTAGCAAGAGCTGCAGCATCCGGCGCTGTATCCGTCGTACCACGAATTACAATCGAACCAGCACCCGCTGTTTGTCGAGTTATAGTACCATCAGTTGTATCAACCTGATCATAACCACCTTTCAAACCGTCATTATCGTGAATAAATAACTTTTCAATAGCAATTTTTGAAATACCGATCCCGATACTAATACCATCTTGACCCGTTGTAGCGCTTAGGGATGCATCATCCATTGCTTGCATCGCCATCGCATTTGCACTAAAAGCAACTGAAGCAGCTAAAGCCAATTTTGTGAATTTTTTCATTGTTTACTCTCCCAAGAGTACTATTTTTTTTTGGTTGTGAATCACTCAGTGCCGACGTTGTGTTTTTTATTTTCTGACAACGCCAAGCATCTTTCCTTGAGTAATTTTGCTCGCCCACTTAACTTAACGTCGAGTCATATTTTGATCAACTGTCGTTGGTCGCAATATTGAGCTTACCGACAAACGGTATTTGATGATTTAGAAATATTTTTTCCTATTCTTGATATAAAATACCGGCTCATATCGGAATATGCGCTACTGAATGAACGAAGCTCCTTACCATTGTCCTTTAAGTTTTGCATCTCTTCAGCTTAAAGATCTATTGCATGCATTAAGCCCCTTAGATCACCTGATATATTTAAATAATAATGGGCAGCCTTTTATTGCCTGCTGTGCACAGAAATATTTTATGGTGCAAGATGGACAACCTCAGTCATTTAAGAGAGTGGATATCGGGCAATATCAGGCTGATATATCTGAACTCATATTAGAGCTTGAGCAAACTCCAGATATTAAAGCGAATGGATTTTCTGGGGGTTATGTTGGGTTTATTGGCTATGATTACGCTGCTCGACAGCACACCCAGTACCCAGAACGAGCTCAACCTGGCCTATTTATCGGTCAGTTTGATTCTTATATTAAGTTTGAAGCTGATCAATGGGTATTCTATAGTCATGATCTGCAAGCAGAAGATATTTTCAATCATCTTCAAAATCTATTAAATCAAGCATCCATACCACCGAAGTTTCAATTAAAGACCCTTTGCAGCCCACGTTGGGACAAATCTCGCTATGCACAGGCATTCCAGGATATTCAGGATTATATTCTAGCCGGTGATTGCTACCAGATTAACTTAACCCAAGAATTTACAGCACTTGCTGAAGGTTCATTATTAGAAACTGCACATGCTTTCTGGACATTAACCAATGCACCTTATGCGGGCTATCTTCGTATAGGTGATTTTGAATTACTGAGCTGTTCACCTGAACTGTTTATTGACTTTGAAGCACATCGAAAAATTGTCACCAAACCGATTAAAGGTACCATGCCACGTTTTGCCGATCCGGTGCTTGATGAGCAATCCAAACAACGATTAAAAGACTCAAGGAAGGATCAGGCTGAAAATGTCATGATTGTAGATTTGTTACGCAATGACCTCAGTGTTTATGCAGAAACAGGTTCAGTCAAGACACCTAAACTATTCAATATTGAGTCATTTAATCAGGTACATCATATGGTCAGCGAAGTCGAAGCGACCTTAAAAGAAGGTGTGCATCCTTTTAATGTATTACTGTCTGCGCTTCCAGGCGGATCAATTACCGGTGCACCAAAGATTCGCGCCATGCAAATTATTGAAGAGTTAGAAGGTGCTCCACGTGGAGCGTATTGTGGTTCATTAGGTTATTTTAATTTTGATGGAACAGGAAGCTGGAATATTCTGATTCGCTCAATTCAGAAATATCAAGATGAGGTTTCACTTTGGGCTGGTGGCGGAATTACGATTTCTTCTGACTGTGATGCAGAATATCAGGAGTGTTTTGATAAAGTCGAGGCCATGCTGGATTTACTCAATACCTGGTATAAACCCGAATAAATAAAAAGCGGCTCAACCGAGTCGCATTTTTAATCCCTCCTAACCTCCCTTTAAAAAGGGAGGAATAGAGTTGTTCTTTATTAAATAGGAGGTTGGGGATTACGCCAAAATATCGGTTTTCAATGTATCCACTAAACGCTGATTTTGCTCATCTGTACCAATGGTAATACGTAAAAATTGATTGATACGAGGTTTATTAAAGTAACGTACGATAATGCCGCGTTCCCGTAATTCAGCTGCTAACTCACCTGCATCTTTTGATGGTAGTGAAGCAAAAATAAAGTTCGCGCTTGATGGCAAGACTTTGAAACCGAGCTCATTCAACTGATTAACCAGTTTTTCACGACTGGCAATCACTTTAGCATTTTGTGCTTCAAAGTATTCCTGATCTTCGAATGAAGCCACTGCAGCCGCAATCGCAAAACGATCCATTGGATAAGAGTTAAAGCTGTTTTTTACCGCTTCAAGCGCCGCAATCAGATGAGGTTGCGCAATCGCGAAACCAACACGTAGGCCAGCTAAAGAGCGGGATTTTGAAGTCGTTTGGCATACGACTAGATTCTCATATTTCTCAATCAAACTTACTGCTGATTCAGCGCCAAAATCTACATAGGCTTCATCAATGACGACTACTGAATCTGGATTCGCCTGCAGAATTTCTTCAATAGCAGACAAACCAAGCGCAATACTGGTTGGCGCATTTGGATTAGTGATGATAATGCCGCCATTTGGCTGTTTATAATCATCTACCACAATTTCAAAATTTTCATTGAGCGGCAAGATTTTGGTTTTGACACCAAAGAACTGGCTATAAACTGGATAGAAGCTATAGGTAATATCTGGATAAAGCAGTGGCTGTTCCTGAATAAAGAAGGCTTTAAAGATATGTGCTAGAACTTCATCAGAACCGTTACCGACAAAGACATTTTCAGCAGCCACATTTTGTTGTTTAGCTATGGCATGTTTCAATTCAGATGCATCGGGATCTGGATAAAGGCGTAAAACATCTGCGCCATTGGCTAAAACTTTTTGCACCGCTTCCACGACTTTCGGTGATGGTGGATACGGATTTTCATTGGTATTTAATTTTAAAAGGTTTTGAATTTTGGGCTGTTCGCCTGGAACGTAAGGCTCTAGCTCACGGACTTCAGGGCTCCAAAAACGCATTTGCTCTATGGTGATATTCGACATTTTCTATTCTCAAATTCCCTCTCCTTTTCGGAGAAGGTTAGGGAGAGGTTAAATAATTCCCCTTACCTAACCTCTCCCGAAGGGAGAGAAATATCTTTTATTCAATATAAGTATTTAATTACTGATAACGGTAGCGTGCTGAACGGGCATGCGCATCCAGATTTTCCTGCTGTGCCAGAACATCTGCAGTTTTCGCAAGGGTTTTCACACCATCTTCAGAACACATAATCAGGCTTGAACGTTTCTGGAAATCATACACACCCAGTGGTGATGAGAAACGTGCTGTACCAGATGTCGGTAATACATGGTTTGGACCTGCACAATAGTCACCAATCGCTTCAGGCGTATAACGTCCCATGAAAATCGCACCGGCATGGCGAATCTCTTCAGCCATTTCTTGAGCTTCATCCAAACACAGCATTAAATGTTCAGGTGCTACTTGGTTAATCAGCTCAATACCTTCAGCACGATCTTTCACAAGCACTAATGCACCACGATTGGCAATTGAAGTGCGGGCAATTTCTGCTTTTGGTAGAGCTAGCAAATGCTCTTCAATTGCTTGTTCTACTTCATTGAGAAGCTGTTCATCAGGCGTAATAAATACAGCTTGAGCAACAGTGTCATGCTCAGCTTGAGATAACAAATCCATCGCTAACCATTTGGCATTGTTCTGCCCTTCTGCATAGACCAGAATTTCTGAAGGACCAGCAATCATGTCGATACCGACCTGACCAAATACTGCACGTTTTGCCGCAGCCACAAAACGGTTACCCGGACCAGTGATTTTATCGACACGTGGAATGGTTTCTGTACCATAGGCCAATGCCGCAACCGCTTGTGCACCACCAATGGTAAATACACGGTGTACCCCAGCCAGATAGGCAGCAGCCAAGACCAATGGGTTCAGTTCACCATTTGGAGCAGGCACCACCATAACAATTTCACCCACACCTGCCACATGTGCAGGAACAGCATTCATTAATACTGAAGATGGATATGAAGCCAAGCCACCTGGTACATAGATCCCTACGCGATCCAATGGCGTCACTTTCTGACCCAAGGTATTACCTAGAGCATCGACATACGTCCAACCATCCTGTTTTTGTGCCTGATGGAATTCGCGAATACGGTTTGCAGCCAATTCTAAAGCTTCACGCACTTCAGTCGTCAAGCCTTCAAAGGCTGCTTTCAATTGTTCTTGAGTCAGTTCTAAATCTGAAAATTGATGCGCTGGATGTCGATCGAACTGCCGAGTCAATTTAAGAACATGAGCATCACCATGCTGACGCACGTCAGCAATAATTTGGTCTACAGTTTTTAAAAGTTCAGGATCATTCACGGTTTCAAAAGCCAACAAGTCAGCAAACGCTTGCTTGAAGTTTTGATCTTGTGTCGATAAACGTCGCATCAATTTACCCATAAGGTTTGAATTCGAAGGCTTTAGTTTACCTGTTTTCAAAGACTTTGTCGGTAGCTAGAACAGACTTGTGCTATGAGTTTTATTGGAAATAGCTTTAGATAAAATTGATGAAAGCATTAGGCTTCTTATCTTTTTGAGCACAAATAAAAAAACCGCCCAAAGTGGACGGTCTTTAATACAGCGTAAATTTAAGCTTTTTTCGCCTGTTCGCGTGCTTCAACCGCTTGTTCAAGCTGGGCAAGAATTGGATTCAGCAATGCTTGCTTACGTTTAAAGCTGGCTTTGTTCACAATCAGACGTGAAGAGACTTTGCAGATTTCTTCAAGTGGCTCAAGACCATTGGCACGCAGTGTATTGCCTGTATCGACCACGTCAACAATGTAATCACCTAAACCCACCAATGGTGCAAGTTCCATCGAACCGTAAAGCTTGATCACATCAACCTGCTCACCGAGGCTTGCGTAGTATTGACGGGTCAGATTCACGTATTTAGTCGCAATTTTTAAACGGCCTTTCGGACGCTCCATGCCGACTTTACCTGCTGTCATCAATTTGCAGTTGGCAATTTTAAGATCTAATGGTTCATAGACATTTTGCGCGCCATGTTCCATCAACACATCTTTACCTGCTACACCGATATCTGCCGCACCATTCTCAACATAAGTCGGCACATCAGAGGCACGTAAAATCAGGATACGCACCTGTTTATGCGTGGTTGGAAAAATCAGCTTACGTGATTTATCCGGATCTTCCAGCAGGTTAATCCCTGCTGTTTCAAGCAGAGGTAAAGTTTCTTTTAAGATACGGCCCTTGCTTAATGCTAACGTTAAACCATGATCAAAATTGCCCATTACGTCAAAGTTTGGATCATCGTTTCTCATATCACTCATTAACTTACTCGCTTAATTTGGGCACCTAAACCTTGTAACTTTGCTTCGACATCTTCATAACCGCGGTCAATATGATAAATACGGTCAATCAATGTTTCTCCTTCGGCTGCAAGTGCTGCAAGAACTAAAGAGAATGAAGCACGTAAATCTGTTGCCATCACAGGTGCTGCAGAAAGTTTTTCTACACCCGTTACGACAGCATCATTACCTTCGACCTGAATATTGGCTCCCATACGGGCCAATTCAGGAACATGCATAAAACGGTTTTCAAAAATCGTTTCAGAAATTGTGGCAAATCCACGACCAATAGCATTGACTGCCATCAATTGGGCTTGCATATCTGTTGGGAAATCTGGATGTGGCAAGGTACGGAAGCTCACCGCTCTCGGACGTTTGCCCATCATATCCAGTTCAATCCAGTCATCACCACGAGTGACTTCTGCGCCCATTTCCTCAAACTTATCTAGTACAGCTTCCATTAAAGCCGGATCTGTATGCGTGGTTTTAACACGTCCACCAGTAATAGCTGCAGCAGCCAGATAAGAACCAGTTTCAATACGGTCGGCCACTACTGCATATTCACAGCCATGCAGGCTTTCTACACCGGTAACCACTAGAGTATCGGTATCCAGACCGTCAATTTTCGCACCCATCTTAATCAGCATTTGAGCAAGATCAGTAATTTCAGGTTCGCGCGCCGCATTACGAATCGTGGTCACACCATCCGCCAATACTGCAGCCATCAGAATATTTTCAGTACCACCCACAGTCACCATATCAAAGACAACTTCACCGCCTTTCAGACGACCATCGACTTTAGCATGGACATAGCCGGCCTCAACCTCAATCTCGGCACCTAAAGCTTCTAGTGCTTTCAAATGCTGATCGACTGGACGAGAACCAATCGCACATCCACCTGGCAGGGATACTTTTGCACTACCGTAGCGCGCCAATAGAGGACCAAGCACCAAAATAGAAGCACGCATGGTTTTTACGAGTTCATAAGGTGCAAACTGGTTATCCAAAGTAGAGGTATCTGCAATAACTGTATCGCCTTCATAACTAATCGTGATCCCAAGACCTGCGATCAGCTTTACCAAGGTATTTACATCTTTTAGATTTGGAACATTTTTAAGTGTGATTGGCGTATCAGCAAGAATCATTGCTGCTAATAATGGAAGCGCTGCATTTTTTGCACCAGAAATACGCACTTCACCGTCGAGCTTAATACCGCCCTGAATTAAGAATTTATCCATTAATTGATTAAGCTCCAAATAAGCTTGCTTTACGCCATTCTTCTTTGGTCAATGCACGAATGGTCACAGCATGCACTGCACCACTGGCAATATGGGAATTGAGAGGAGCATAAACAGCTTGTTGACGTGCAACCGGACGTTTACCTTCAAACTGATCATCCACAATACGGAGATCGAATTTTCCGCCCTGACCACTCACAGCAACATCCGCCTCAGGAAAAGCGGCTTTTAAAATTTCAGCGAGCTGTTCATTATTCATCACAAGACCTCTTATAGGACTAAGGGTGTAAAACGAGTCATTTTACTATAAATGTAAAAAATAATTCATTAGTCACATACATTATATATATAAAAAAAGAGGCTTTTAAAAACCTCTTTTTCCCCATTTGGTCGCTTAAATGGCTAAACTCTGATGATTCAGCTGCATTTCGCGATATCGGTCAATCTGTTTTTTTAATTTTTCCGTCAAAATTTTAATTGAGGTATACATGTCATCAGCATTGGCATGGGCAAAAAACTCAATACCCGGTAAACGGACAATCGCTTCTGCGATATGGTTACTACTGCCTCTTTTTGAGCGCTTATCAATCTGATGATCTTTGGAAAGCTTAACCTGCATGCTGTTCACCTGATCCAGATGTTTGGTCATCTGTGAAAATTTCGTTTTTATAGTTTCTTCAATCGCTGGCGTAATTGATAAATGATGTCCACGAATTGTTATTTGCATAGTTCTATCCCTCACCTTCGTTAGGATCAGAAGAGTCACAGTTAAAAATGAAAAGAATACAATAACTTGCTCAAGCAAAATCGTGATTTAAAGCATTTATTCAGATCATTTTTACCATGCCTCAAAAGAAAAAAAGATTCATTACGATGTCATAATGAACCTCTAGAATAATCAAATTTCAAAAACTAGATCAAGACTTTTCGCTCAGAAGAGGAAGGAATATGTAACGATTCACGATATTTCGCGACCGTGCGTCGTGCCACATCAATCCCCTCTTCTTTCAAGAGATTGGCAATTGCATTGTCCGATAAAGGCTTACGTGCATTTTCTTCTGCAATCATTTTCTTAATTTTGGCACGGATCGCAGTAGATGAAGCCTCTCCCCCAGAAGTCGTTCCTACATGACTCGAGAAGAAGTATTTCAGTTCAAATAAACCACGAGGAGTTAGCATATATTTGTTAGTCGTTACACGGGATACCGTTGATTCATGTAATTCCACTTCTTCAGCAATATCACGTAAAACCAGAGGCTTCATACCTTCAGGACCAATCTCTAAAAAGCTTTTCTGATGTTCAACAATACAGGTGGCTACTTTCAATAAAGTTTTATGTCGTTCATCAATACTTTTAATAAAGTTTTTCGCTTCCAGCATCTGATTACGCAGGTATTGATTATCTTCACTTTGATCAGCACGACGAATCATATTGGTATAAAAAGAATTCAGTCTTAACTTTGGCATCACATCAGGATTCAACGTCACCTGCCAGCAGTCATTCTTTTTCATTACCACGACATCGGGGATCTGATAATCAGATTCCTTACTTTCAAACTCCAGTCCCGGATATGGTTTAAGAGTTTTTAGCAAATCAACCGCACAGCGTAATTGTTCCTGATTTAAACCAGTTTGCTTAATGAGTTTTGGTAATTCATTGGTAATCAGCAGCTCATAATGTTGCAGCAATTTAACCGCATCATTACGACAAGGGGTATTAACTGGTAGGCTATCCAGCTGAATCAATAAACACTCAGCTAGATTTCTGGAACCTACTCCAATCGGATCAAGACGCTGAATATGCTTAAGAACAACGAGTACTTCATCCTCTTCGATTTCTTCCTCATAATCCATGGAAGATAAAAGATGCTGTACTGATGCAGTAATTTCAGAAATTTCTGCATCCAGAAAACCCTTTTCATCTAGGGAATCAATAATGCAGTAGGCAATGAGCTGATCAATGCGAGAAAAGTGTAGCAGATTAATCTGCTCGAGCATATATTCTTGTAAGCTTTGCTGGCTTTGACGATTGTCTTCGCGCTCTTCAAACTCTGCTGCACCTAGACTTGTCGGTTGATGAGTATAGACATCATCCCAGTCGGTATCTACAGGGAGATCGTCCGGAAGATGGTCTGCATTAAGTTCATTAGTTAAATCCTTTTGACTCGCATCAACAGTAGAAAGACTTTCAACACTGATTTGCTCTTCAACTTTTTCTAACAAAGGATTACTATCAAGTTGTAGCTGGATTTCTTGCTCTAATTCCAGACTGGATAATTGCAATAAGCGGATTGCTTGTTGTAACTGTGGAGTTAATGACAGCGAGTTGGCAATTCGTAATCCCACTGATAGTTTCATATGACCCCCTAATAAAAATCTCGTTTTATAAGCAATTTTCATGCCGTTTTAACTTTTATAACATAGTTTGATAAAAAAACACACAAAACTATAATGATTTCATGAACTTTAACGTCATTCTTATATAATTTTTTAAGCATTATTAATCACTTATTTTTATTAAACAGTAATTAATCTATTTGTAAATTAATATAATTTGACTTAATTTTTTAAACCCCACGCATAAAAAAAGCCCCCTGCGTTTAGCAGAGGGCTTTAGGAATAATGAGCTGGCGATGACTTACTCTCACATGGGAGACCCCACACTACCATCAGCGCTAAGAGGTTTCACTTCTGAGTTCGGGAAGGGATCAGGTGGTTCACTCTTGCTATGGTCGCCAGCACA